>NZ_JBFTER010000013.1:0-68096 GCF_047229345.1 Cellulomonas jepli
GCGCCGAGCCGCAGCGCGTGCCCGGCGTCACCCCGCCCGCTCACGCGCCGGCCCCCGACGTCCCGCGGTGCGCGGCCACGAGCTCACGCAGCGCTGGGCCGACCTCGCCGCCGAAGAGCCGCAGCGCGCGCTCGTCGTCCCCGGCGAGGACGAAGGTGCTGAACCCGTGCTCGACCACGAGCTCCCCGAGCTGCTCGACCCACTGCGCGACGGGCCCCTGGAGCAGGCCGTCCGACCGGTCGGCGAAGGTTCCGCTGATGTTGAGGAGCCGCCGGACGTCCTCGGGCCGGCGGCCCGCGGCGAGCGCGGCGTCGTCGATCCGGGCGTTCGCGTCGGCCAGGTCCTGCGGCGAGCCGAGGTAGGAGAGCGAGGGCAGCCAGCCGTCGGCCTTCTGCCCGGTGAGCGCGAGCATCCGCGGCTTGTAGGCGCCGAGCCAGATCTCCATGGGGTGCGCTGGCGACGGTCCGCGCTTGGCGCCGTGCACGGCGTGGTGGGTGCCGTCGACGCGCAGCGGCTGGCGCGTCGAGTCGTCCCACACGCCGCGGATCACGTCGATCGCCTCGCTGAGCGCCGTGACCGCCTGGCCCGGCGTGAGCCGGCGTCCGCCCATCGCCTCGATCGCGTCCCAGAACGCCCCGGCCCCGAGGCCGAGCTCGACGCGCCCGCCCGACAGCCGGTCCAGGCTCGCGGCGGCGCGGGCGAGCACGGCGGGCGGGCGCAGCGGCAGGTTGAGCACGTTGCCCGCGAGCCGGACGCGCTCGGTCCGCGCGGCGACGTACGACATCAGGGTCCAGGTGTCGAGGAACGCCGGCTGGTACGGGTGGTCCTGGAACGTCACGAGGTCGAGCCCGGCGGCCTCGCTCGCGACGGCGAGCCGGACGGGCGCCTGCGGGTCGGCGTGCGTCGGCGTGAGGAACGACCCGAGCAGCAGGTCGTGGCCGTGGTCAGCCATGGTCGGGCGGTCCCTTCGACGGATTCGCGTTGTCGAGCAGACCGTATGTCCAGCAGACGATCTGCGCAAGCGACGTCCTCGGCGTATGCTGCGGGCGTGGAGACGACGACGGCAGCCGGCGGCGGACGCCTGGGGCACGACGAGCTCGGGTGGAGCCTCGGCGTGCTGCTGCGGCACTACCAGGAGCAGGTCGGGCCCGTGCTCGACGCCGTCCCGCACGGTCACCGCGGCTTCCAGGTCCTCGCCTCCGTGGTGCACGGTGACCAGCGCAGCCAGCTCGCGCTCGCCGGGCACCTCGGCATCGACCGGACGGTGATGACCTACCTCGTCGACGACCTCGTCGCCGCCGGCCTCGTCGAGCGCCAGGTCGACCCGGCCGACCGGCGCCAGCGCCGCCTCGTCCCGACCGCCGAGGGGCGCACGACCCTCGCCCGGCTCGAGGACGACGTGCGCGCGGCCGAGGACGCCGCGCTGCAGGTCCTCGCGCCCGCCGACCGTGCGGCGCTGCGCCACCTGCTCTCCGCCGCGGCGTGCGCACTCCGCGGCATCGCTCCGGCGAGCGACGTCTGCGCGGCCGTCGAGGGAGAGCTCGGGCTGACCGCCCGCTGACCCGCCGCGCCACCCGGCCCGGCGCGTCGTCGGGCACTCGCGGCGCGCCCCATCGGGCACCGTCCGTGCCCTGCCCGGCCGTATCCCCCGGCCCCCCACAGCCTCCACCCAGGAGACCGCCGACCTCCGGCGGCCCGAGCAGGAGGCACCCCATGACCACCACACCCGAGAAGCTCGACGCCCCGGTGACCGCGCGCTCGCTGCGCCGGCGCCGCGAGGAGGAGGCCACCGAGGCCCCTCCGGGCGGCGAGTTCTCCCTCTACGAGTTCGCCCTGCCCGACGGCGACGACGTCGAGCTCGTGCGTGACGAGCGCGGCACCTACCGCGTCGTGGCCCGCACCCGCGGCGACGGCGTCCGCGTCGAGCCGCCGTACCCGACGCTCGACGTCCAGAAGCTCGACCGCGGCCTCGTCGAGCAGCTCGGCGACGTCCGGGAGCTCGACGGCTACCGCCCGCCGTTCGCGGCGCTGCGCTCGTGGCCGCACGTGCTCGAGCGCGCCGGGAAGCTCGGCGAGGACGAGGACCGGCCAGCGAACGTGTTCCAGCCCGACTCGCGCTACGTCTACCAGGACACCTCGTTCCCGTGGCGCATCGTCGGCCGCGTCTGGGGAGCGGGCGGGACGGGCAGCGGCGCGGTCGTCGGCCCGCGGCACGTGCTCACCGCGAGCCACATGATCGACTGGCACGACGACGGCGGCGCCGGGTGGGTCACGTTCTCGCCCGGGTACTACAACACCAACGGCCCGTGGGGCGAGTACCACGCGACCTCGATCCTGTCGTGGAACAAGGCCGAGGGCGGGCTCACCGACCTCGAGACCGCGTTCGACTACGTGGTGCTCGTCATGGACCGTCCCGTCGGGGACCACGTCGGCTACGCCGGCTACCGCGCGTACGACGACGGCTGGAACGGCGGCGCGTACTGGCAGCACATGGGCTACCCCGGCGACCTCACGGGGACCCAGCGCCCGGCGTTCGTGGGCAGCGCGGTCGTCTCGTCGACGTCCGACGAGTCCGTGTCCGGCCAGGACGGCCTCGTCATGGGCCACTTCAACGACATCACGGGCGGCCACTCCGGCGGTCCGGTGTGGGGCTGGTGGGGCTCGGAGCCGTGGCCGCGGGTCGTCGGGGTGCAGTCCGCCGAGTCCGGCACCCCGGGCCCGACGACGTCCGGCGACAACGAGTTCGGCGGCGGGTCGGCGCTCAGCGCGCTGATCACGTACGCGCGGTCGAACTTCCCCTGACCGGTGCGGGCGGCGCGTCGCGAGGCTGCGGCGCGCCGCTCTCGCGCGCTCCGGTCGGCGAGCTCACACCGGGCGCCGGGCGTCCACCCGGTGCGCGAGGCCGGCCGTCCCCACCTGGTCGGCGTGCTCGACGTCGAATCCGGCCTCCGCCGCGAACCGCCGCGGCTCGCGCAGCAGGTGGTCCGCCTGGAACCGCACGGCCAGCGGGTCGAGCACGCGCTGGACGCCGCGGACCCAGCGCGACGACGCCGGCCCGTGCTCGACGAGCACGAGGCGCCCACCCGGTCGCAGGACGCGCCGCGCCTCCCGCAGCGCGGCACCGGGGTCCGGGACGGTGCACAGCGCGTAGGTCGCGACGACGGTGTCGACCGAGCCGTCGGGCAGGTCGAGGTGCTGGGCGTCGCCCTCGCGCAGCTCGACCCGCTCCCCCAGCGCGAGGTCGCGCACCCGGTGCCGCGCCCGGGCGAGCATCGCCGTCGACAGGTCGATGCCGAGCACGTGCGTCGCCGCCGCCGGGTACAGCGGGAGGTTGAGGCCGGTGCCGACCGCGAGCTCGAGCACCGTGCCGGACGCCCGCGACGTGGCCCACGTCCGCTGCTCGCCGAGCAGCCGCCGCTCCGCGACGCGCATCTCGTCGTCGTACGCGTCGGCGTGCGTGTCGAAGTACCGCCGCGCACGCTCGGTCGCGGGGTCGGTCGCGCGCTCCGTCGCACCGTCCTCGTCGCTCGCGTCGGCCATCCGACGAGTGTGGCACCGGCCGCCGGACCGCAGCTTGCCGTCTGAACCGTTTCATCGCGGCCGCTGCTCGTTGTGCCGTCCTACAACGTTGTCCTACGGTCGGCGCACCCCCCGCACCCGCCCGCCGTCCGGCGCCCCCACGGCGTCGGACCCCGCCGCAGCGCGGCCGGGCGCCCGCGGGACACCCCGACCGGAAGGGCCCGACGACGTGCACCTGACCGAGAACCGCCCACCCACCCGCCGCCGACCGGCGGCCCTCCTCACGGCCGTCGCCGCGGTCGCCTCCGCGCTGGCCGCCGTCGGCGCGGTCGCCGTCGCCCCCGCGGCGAGCGCCGCCACCGTCGACCCGACCGCCTGGTACCAGCTCGTGAACCGGCAGAGCGGCAAGGCCCTCGACGTCGACGCGCGCTCGACCGCCGACGGCGCCCAGGTCCTCCAGTGGACCCGCGGCGACGGGTGGAACCAGCACTTCCAGTTCGTCCCGACCGGCGACGGCGCGTACCGGCTCAAGGCCCGCCACTCCGGCAAGGTCCTGGACGTGTGGGAGTGGAACGCCGCCGACGGCGCCCAGATCCGCCAGTGGACCGACCTCAACGCGCAGAACCAGCAGTTCACGCTCTCCGACTCCGAGGGCGGGCGGGTCCGCCTGGTGAACCGGTTCTCCGGGAAGGTCGTCCAGGTCCAGGACCGCTCGACCGCCGACGGCGCCCTCGTCGTCCAGGGGACCAACGCGAACTCCTACCACCAGCAGTGGGAGCTCGTGCCGGTCGGCTCCGGGAGCGGCGGGGGCGGCACCGGCGAGTGCGGCGGCACCGCCCAGGCGGAGGTCGTGCAGAGCGGCAGCACCTGGACGGCCCGCCGCGGCGGCAGCCAGGTCTACAGCGGGACCGACCTGCGCGCCGCGGTCCAGGCCGGCATCGACAGCCTCACGCCGGGCCGCACGACCAAGGAGCGCGTCGTCGTCCGCGGCTCCGGGACCATGAGCGCGAACAGCCGCATCTCGCTGCGCAGCTACACGACCGTCGAGGTGTGCGGCACGATCCACGTGACCGGCAGCGGCACCGGCGACCAGGCGATCTTCTACGGCCGCGGCGTCACCGACGTCGAGATCACGCGCCTCAAGGGCACCGGGACCCCGAACTACGGGATCTTCATCCGCAACGGCGTCAACATCACGCTCGGCCAGATCGACCTCCGGTTCGACCGGGTCGGCCTCGGCATCCGCATCGACAACCACGGCGACCGCTCCCAGCGGACCCGCAACGTGCGCATCGACGACGTGTACGTCGCGAACACCGGCGCCGAGGGCGTCGAGACGTACGGCGTCGACGGCCTGACGATCGGGACGGTCACCGGGCGCAACACGGGGTACTCCGCGCTGCTGCTCAACGACACCAACCAGGCAACCGTCGGGACGGTCGACGCGCAGGGCGCCGGGACCGGCACGGGGTACGCGGCGTTCCGGATGGCCAACCGCAACGGCGCGAACGGCGGCTCCTGGGCGACGAACATCCGCGTCGGGACCGTCAAGGCGTCGGGCGGCGGCCGCGGGATCTTCTGCGTCTCCGAGAGCGGCGGCGCCGTGATCGACCGCGTCGAGATCTCGGGGACCGGCAACAACCCGATCCTCATCGAGAACTGCTACAACGTCACGATCGCGACCCGGAGCGGCACGGTCTCGGGCGGGGAGGTCCGCCTCGCAGCACGCACCGAGTTCGCCGGGAACCGCGACATCACGCTGCAGAACCTCACGCTCACGAACGGCGCGCGGCTCCGCGAGAGCCCCTGCACCGCGAACCTGACGATCCGCAACGTGACGCCGACGAGCGCGATCACGCGCTGCTGACCGGATCACCGCGCGCGGTGCACGAGGTCGGACGAGGGGTGGTCACCGGACAGGTGACCACCCCTCGTCGCGCGCGTCCGGGCGCGGTTCCCGGTCGAGAGGTCGGAGCCGGGACCTCGTCGCGCTCGTCAGCGCGTCCGGAGCACCTCCGCGACGAACCGCGCGGAGCGCTCGCGCAGCCCGGCGACGCGCCGCTCGACGATCTGCTCACGCACGGAGTCCAGGTCGCTGCCCGCCTCGGCGCGCGTCGGGGTGCGACGCACGTTCTGCGAGCACCGGAACTCGGTGCAGATCAGCGTGCCGATCGTGTCGCCGCGCCGGCCCAGGGCACCGCCGCGGCGCGCGACGTAGAACGACACGTCGTCGGTCTCGACGACGTCCTCGCACCACGCGCACACCGCCCGGCGGCGCTTGCCCTTCGTCGCGTCGCCCGAGCGGAGCAGGACCCCGACGGGCTCGTCGTCGAGCTCGACGACGACGTACGCGGCGAGCGGAGCCTTGCGGTCACGCCAGCCGAGGTACTCGAGGCGGTCCCAGCGCAGCGCGTCGAGGTCGGGGAGGGTCGCCTGGGCCGCCTCGCGGCGGGAGGCGTTGACGAAGCAGGCACGGAGCTGCTTCTCGGTCAGGGGGTTCATCAGAGTTCTCGGCTTCCGGTGGGTCGGGGCCACCGGCCGGCGCACCGGGCGGTGCACGGCGACGCGTCCGCGACCCGGGTGTCCGGGCGGCGGGCGGCTGGTGGCGGGGCAGGGGTCAGCCCCGCCCGCACGCTCACCGGGGCACGGCGCGCCGGGGTCGACCGCCCCGGGGAACGGTGGACCGGCGTGCTGCCGTGCTCGTGGTCAGAGGTGCGTGACGAGGCTCCCGGGCGCGCCTGAGCAGGCCAGGGCGGCCACCCCGCATCCCGCGATGCCCAGCATCCGCTCGCTCCCCGTTCCTCCGACGACGCGGCCGCCGCTCAGCACGCGGCGCCCGACCCTCGATGGTGCACCGCGGAGGGCGCCTGAGGCAACCGATCTTGCGGGTGCGTTCCGCCACGTCTCCGCCCTCGTCGCACGCGGGCGTCGTCCCCGCCTGCTCCGACGTCCTTCTCGGCCCGACGCGGCACGTACGTGCGCCTACCTCCGTCTGTCGAGGTGCGCCTCGATGACCGTGACCGCGAGCCAGTGCCCCAGCCTCCGCGCCAGGTCGAGCGCCGACCCGGTGCCGGGAACCGTCGCGAGCGGGTCGGCGCCGCGCGCGAGCAGGTACGCGGTCATGTCCACGTGCAGGGGCTCGCCGAGCTGGACGTACCCCTGCACCTCGGCGTCGATCGCGTGCTGCAGCAACGTGAGCCCGTCGACCTCGTCGATGTCGGCTCCGCCGTCGAGCAGGTCACGCAGCATCGGCAGGTCGTCGTTCTCCACGGCCAGGTGCGCAGGCGTCATCGGTCTCCCGTTCGTGGGTCCACGCAGCGCCGGGTACAGCCGGCAGTGCCGCTGCGACGGTAGCCGTCCCCGTCCGGGACGAGGACCACGTCCGGCGGACGGCGTCCGGGCGCGCGCTGCCGTCACGCGTCCGTCGTGACCTCCGCCGACGCCAGCGGCACGTCGAGCCCGACGACGCCGAGCTCGACCCGGCTGATGCCGTCGAGCGGGACCGCCGACGAGGCGCCGAGCCCCGCCGCGACGCGCGAGCCCGTGCTCGTCCACGTCGCGACGACCGTCCGCTCCCCCGCGTCGTCGACCAGCACGAGCGTGTAGACCCCGACGGCCAGCTCGGCGGCCTCGTACTCGCACGACCAGTCGAGCCGCGTGCCCCAGCGGGCCGGGACGAGCGTCAGGTCCGCGCTGACGCCGGACTGCCCGACCGGGGTCAGCGTCACGGTCCGCGCCTCCGCCTCGGCGACGACCGCGGGTGCGCGCTCGTCGTCCCCGAGCTGCGCGGTCGCCGCACCGCCGAGGCCGCTCGCCGCGACGAGCCCCACGGCGGCGACCGCGAGGAGCGTGCGCCGGCGACGAGTGCGCCGCTGCGCCGCGTGCGCGAGCGAGGCGATGGGCACGACCGCCGCCGACGACTCGTCGTCCTCGCCGCCGGACGCGCCCGACCGGGTCGCGCGGAAATCGCCGGAGCCGCGCGCGGGCTCGGCCGGCGTCGCCACGTCTGCGGGCACCATCCCGAGCAGAGCCGGCATCCCCGCGAGGTCGCCGACCGCCTCCCGGCACGCCGGGCAGCCCGCGAGGTGCTGCTCGAACTCGCGCCGCTCGTCGGGCGCGAGCGCTCCAAGCACGTACGCGGCGTCCCACTCGCGGTACGGGTCGGCGGTCATGAGGTCACCCCTCTCTCCTGGAGCGCGAGCCGGAGGGCGCGCAGCGCGTAGTGCAGCCGGGACTTGACGGTGCCGGGCGGGATCCCGAGCTCCGCGGCGAGCTCGGCGACCGAGCGCCCGCCGTAGTACGCCCCCACGACGACCGCGCGATGCTCGGCCGAGAGCCCGTCGAGCGCGTCGCCGACGAGCCACGCGTCGAGCACCGCCTGCGTGCCGTCGCCGGTCGGGGCGTCCGGCACGTCCCCCGTCGTGAGCTCGCGCCGCCGGTGGGCGCTGCGCACGTCGTCGACCACGAGGTTGCGCGCGACCGTGAACAGCCACGCGCGCACCGACGCCTCGGGGCGGGTCAGCACCTCCGGGTTCCGCCACGCGCGCAGCAGCGTCTCCTGCACGACGTCCTGCGCGCGGGCGGGGTCCGTGAGGCGCACGACGTACCGGTGCAGCGCGGCGCCGTGCGCGGCGTGCACGGCACGCAGCAGCTCGTCGGCGTCGGCGTCGGGGGTCATCGGTGCTCGTCAGCCTGCCGTCAGCCGGCCGTGAGGCGCAGGTCGAACTCGACGGCGCCGGTGTCCTCGACGCTCACGAAGCCGAGGTTGGGGGCCTCGACGCCGTAGTCGGCGAACGTCACGGGCACCGAGCCGACGACCTGGACCGCGTCGCCGGACGCCGCGATCTGCGCGTCGACCGTGACGGGCTGCGTGACGTCGCGGATCGTGAGCTCGCCGACCAGCTGGGCGCTCGTCGCGCCCTCCTCGAGCTCCACGGGCTCCGTGAGCTCGAACGTCGCCGTCGGGTAGGTCTCGACCTGGAGCGCGGTGCTGCGGAAGTAGTCGTCGCGCCGCGCCTCGTCGGTCGCGATGCTCGCCATGTCGACCTCGACGGTCGCCTCGGTGAGCGAGCCCTCGGCGACGGTCAGCGTCCCCGTCACGTCCTCGGTGCGCCCGGTGACGGTGATGTCGTTGCCGCTGAGCACCTCGTCGACCCGGTACCCCGCGAACGAGCCGTCACCGATCGTCCACGTGCCGTCGGTCGCCGCGGGCGCCGCCGTGCTCCCGGCCTCGGCCGCTGCCGTCAGCGTGGGTGCCGCGTCGACCGTGCTGTTCTGGCTGTCCGCGTAGAGCCGCGGACCCACGATCAGACCCGTCACGAGCACCACCACACCGACCCCCGCACCCGTGATCACCTTCGTGCGCTTGTCCATCGTCCTGCCTCCTGCCGCCGTCCGCCCCCGTCGCGACCCGGTCGAGGCCGCCACCCGGTAGACGAGACGCAGGGGCCGATGGTTCACCACGTCTCTATGAGCGGCCCGTGGGCCCCCCGCGAAGCCACCGAGGGATGTCGGCCGAGGCCGGCCACGCGCGCGTCCCGAGGTCGGGCGACGCGTGCCGAGTCCGTACGACCTGGTGGCGCGGCGAGGCGTACGCGAGGATGCCGACGAGCGTGAGCAGCGCGCCCGCCGAGCGGAGAGGCACGAGCATGACGACCGCACCGACTCGGACCCGAGCGCGGCGGCTGTGGCTCGTCGCGACCGTGGTGGCCGGCGTCACCGCGGCCGCCATCTGGGGGCATGCCGTGCCGCGCGAGACCGTCTGCCCCGCGATCTACCCGGCGCCCCCCACCTGCACGCACGAGCACCGCGTCGAGACGGGCGTGCTCTGGACCGTCGTCCTCGCGATGACGTACGCCGTGGCGCTCGCCGTCACGCTGACGGTCGGCCGGCGCCGGCGGCCCCTCGCGGCAGCGGCGGTCGTCGTGCTCGTGCTCTGCGCGGCCGTCGCCTACACGGCGGTTCTGTCCTCGACCGGGTACGTGCTCTGACCCGGGCGCCGGCCGCACCCCTTGCACCTCACGTGACGTGAGGGCCTAGCGTCACGAGGAGCGGCACCGTCCGGCGCCGCCCTGCACGGCACCGCACGCGAAGGAGCGGACGATGACACGGATGGTCCCGTACCTGACGGTGCACGACGGCGCCGCGGCGATCGAGTTCTACGCCGCCGCGTTCGGCGCGAAGGAGAGCGGAGAGCGGTACGACGAGGAGGACGGCCGGATCGGCTTCGTGGCCCTGGAGGTCGACGGCGAGCCGCTCTACCTGTCCGACGAGAACCACCGGTACGGCGCGTACGCCCCGCGGACGCTCGGGCACGGCACGTCGTCGGTCGTGCTCCACGTGGCCGACGCGGATGCCTCCTACGCCCGCGCCGTCGCGGCCGGCGCGACGGTCGACCGGGAGCCGCAGGACCAGGGCGACGAGCGGCGCGGCTGGCTGTTCGACCCGTTCGGTCACCACTGGGCGATCTGCTCGCCGCTCGGCTGAGCGGCAGGTGCGGCGGTGGACGACGACGGCGCGTCCTGGCGGGTCAGCGACCTCGCGCACGTGTCCGGGCTGACCGTGCGGACGCTGCACCACTACGACGACGTCGGGCTGCTGCGTCCCGAGCGGACGGCCGCCGGGCACCGCGTGTACCGGCGCGCGCACGTCGAGCGGCTGTACCGGATCAGCGTGCTGCGCCGGTTCGGGGTGTCGCTCGACGACATCGCCGCGGCGCTCGACGACCCGGGCTGGAGCCTCGACGGTGCGCTGCGCGGGCAGCTCGCCGCGCTGGAGGACCAGGTGCTGCGGATGGAGCGGACCCTGCACCGGCTCACGGACGTGACGTCGGGGATGGGGCCGCGGCGGGGCGAGGACGGCGACGCCGGGCTGCCGCCGGGCGGGGACGTCGGAGCCGGACGGTTGCCGGGCGAGGACGCGGACGTCGCGCCCAAGCCGCCGGCGGCGCCGCACGGCAGCGACGTGGACGTGTGCCGCCGGCTGCTCGCCGTCCTCGAGGACACCGCGGTCGTCGCGACCGAGCCGCTGCGCCGGATCGCGGTGCTCGTCTACGCCGACCTCGCGGCGGCGCACCGGCATCTCGTCGACGTCTTCGGGCTCGTGCCCGGCCCGCTGCACCGGGACGACGACGGCACGGTCGTGCACGCCGAGGTCCGCACCGCCGACGGCATCGTGATGCTGCACCGCGTCGCCCCCGAGTGGCGGCTCGCGTCACCGGCGACCGTCGGGGCCGCGACCGGGATGCTCGTCGTCACGGTGCAGGACGTCGACGCGCACCACGCGGCCGTCGTCGCACGCGGCGGCACGGTCACCTACCCGCCGACGGACCAGCCGTACGGGGTCCGCGAGTACGGCGCGCTCGGCCCGGAGGGCGAGCCGTGGTCGTTCTGGTCGCCGCTCGCCGAGCCGCCCCCGGCGTGACCGGTCCGGACGCCGCGCGCACGGCAACCGCGTCGCGACCGGGGGCTCGGGGCTCACAGCACGACGACCCCCTTGCCCCCGACCACCCCGGCCTCCATGTCGCGGTGCGCGTCCGCGATCTCGTCGAGCCGGTACGTGCGCCCGAGCGGCACTCGCGCCCGACCCGCGGCGACGGCGTCGAGGAAGTCCTGCAGCACGTCGGGCGGGAGGTCCGCCGCGCCGCCGGAGTACGCGGTGAGCCGCACGCCGTTCGGCAGCCAGTCCATCGGGTAGAAGTCGGGGATCGTCCACTCGTCGGAGAGCATCCCGGTGAAGCACGCGGTGCCGCCGGTCCGCACGGCCCGGAGCGTGTCGCGCAGCGTCGTGACGCCGACGAGCTCGACCGCGCCGTCGACTCCCCCGGGCACGAGCTCCCGCACCTGGTCGGCGAGCGAGCCGTCGTCGACGAGGGCGTGGTGCGCGCCGGCGTCCGTGAGCAGCCCGAGCCGGTCCGCCGAACGCGAGGTCGACAGCACGGTGAGCCCGCGCAGGCCGCCGAGCACGGTGAGCGCGAGGCCGACGGACGACGTCCCGCCGCGCACCAGCACGGTGTCCCCTGCACGCGCCTGCAGCCCCACCGTGAGCGACCCGTGCGCGGTCTGCAGCATCTCCGGAACGGCGCCGAGCACCTCCCAGGGCAGGTCGCTGCGGAACGGGACGACCTGCGCCGCCGGCACCGCGACGAGCTCCGCGTAGCCGCCGTCGCGCTCGCGGCCCATGCCGCCCATGAGCGTCACGACCTGCGTCCCGACCGCGACCTCACCGCCGGGCGCTGCCTCGACGACGCCGGTCGCCTCGATGCCGGGGATGCGCGGGAACGACCCGGAGTACGCCTGCCCGCGGCGGAAGTGCAGCTCGGAGCGGTTCAGCCCGAACGCCCTGACGCGGATGAGCACCTCTCCGGGCGCGACCTCGGGGACGGCCACCTCACGGACCTGCAGCACGTCAGGGCCTCCCGGCGCGTCGACCACGACGGCACGCATGCGGGCGCTCACGCGGTCGCCGCCGCGGGGGTCAGGCGTGCGTCGAGCCGCCCGAGGACCTCGGTGGCGGCCGCGAGCGCGTCCGCGGGCTCGCCGGCGAGGTGCTCCCGCATCGCGTCGTCGAGCAGCGCCGTCCCCGTGGCGAGCGCGTCTCGCCCCCCGGGCGTCAGCGCGACGAGCGACGAGCGGCGGTCGTCGGGGTGCGGACGCCGGGTGGCGAGACCGTCGCGCTCCAGGCGGTCGACGAGCTTGCTCGCGGCGCCCACGGTGATGCGCAGGTCCGCGCGGACGTCCTGCACGCGCGCACGGCGGTCGTGGTGATCGACGACGCGGAGCGCCGACAGCGTCGCGAGGGACACGGCACCACCGTCGCGCAGCCGGTCCTCGAGGTGGTTCCAGAGCCCGGTCTCATACCGGATCAGCAGGTCGAAGAAGTCCATGCCGATCAGAACTCGATGCACCGGAACTATATTCCTGGTGATCTTTCGCGCGTGCCGCCCCTCCCGCGGCCCAGTGCCGTAACCACGTGGCCGGTCGAATATCTCCCGCGCACCGCGCTCCCGGACCAGACTCGGGGCATGACGCACCCTCGACCCGGCCGCCCGGTCGACCACCCGTGACCGCCGACGGCTCGCACGCCGCCGTCGTGCGCGAGCTCTGGGCGCTCGGCGCGAGCCTCGGGCGCACGCCGGAGCCGACGCCCGAGGTCGACCCGTGGGAGGAGGCGGACCCCTACCCCGTGGACGACGTCGTCGCGGTCGTGGCCTTCGGCGGGCGCCCCTCGGTCGTCGTGCGGCTCGACCGCCTCGGCGAGGACGTCGTGACGCTCGAGGACGTGATCGACGTCGACGTGCCGCGCCGCGACACCGTCGCCGTCGTCGAGTCGGTGCTCACCGGTCAGGCGTGGATCGAGCGCCCTCGCGTGCCGGCGCTCCTGCGGTGGCTCCCCGTGCTGCTGGGCTCGGCCTTCGCCGGCTCGGTGCGGGTGCCCGGGCGCGGCGAGCGCGTGTACGGGGCGCCGATCCAGTCCGCGATCTCGAGCGGCTGGGTCGCGGGACTGCCGGTCGTCGAGGAGCACGGTGCGACGCGGCGGCGGGGCGGCCGGCCCTGACCGGCGCCCCGGGCACGCCGACCGAGCGCCGCGACGGGACGAGACCCGGGCGCCCGCGCGCCCCCGAGCGACCGGTGGTGCCGGCTCAGGACACGTGACCCGTGAGCAGCCGGTGCCAGTACACCTGCGGCTCGACGTACCGGTCGAAGAGGAACGTGCTGCGGCGCGGGCGCACGAGGTCCGGGAACCGGACGGTCGGCTCGGGACGGCGGTCGCGGTCGAACTCGGCGAGCAGCAGGTGCGAGCGGGACGTGGTGACGGGCCCGATCGAGTACCCGTCGTAGTGCCGCATCTGCTTCCCGGTGCGGCGTGCGGCGATGTTGTGCGCGACGACGGGCACCTGCTTGCGCAGCGCTCCGCCGGAGGGCAGCGCGTCGACGGTCGCGACGTCGCCGAGGCCCCACACCGTCGGGTAGGCGACGTGCTGGAGCGTGTGCGGGTCGACCGCGACGAACCCGTCGCTGCCGGGGGCGTCGAGCCCGCTCTCGGCGACCCAGCCGGGCGCGCGGTGCGGCGGCGCGAGGTACAGGGCGTCGTAGTGCAGGTCGGACGAGCCGCCCGCGGACCGCACGCGCAGGGTCCGCGACGCCGCGTCGACGGACTCGACGGTCGTCGCGGTGCGCACCCGGACCCCGAGGTCCTCGGCGGCGGCGCGGAGCTCGCGGTCGGCGCGGTCGAGGTCGACGAGCCGGTCGGCCTCGACGAGCAGCTCGATCTCGACGTCCCCGAGCACGCCGGTGGTCCGCCAGTGGTCGGCTGCGAGGAAGAGGGGCTTGAGCCCGACGGGCGCGCACGGGACGTGCCGGTCCGAGATCGCGAAGACGGCCCGGCCCGAGGTCAGCGACGACAGCATCGTCCACGTGTCCGGTGCGTGCTCGGGCAGGTAGCTCGTCGACGCGTACGGGGTCGCGACGGCGGCCTCCGCGCCCGGGACCGCGTCCCAGTCGACCTGCGAGCCGGGGCAGACGACGAGGTCCGTGCAGGTGATCTCCTCACCGCCCGCGAGCCGCACGAGCGAGCGCTCGGGCTCGATCGCGACGACGCGGTCCGGGTACCAGCGGACGCCGTCGGGGATCACGTCGGCCTGCGGCCGGCGCAGGTCGTCGAGCGTCGCGAAGCCGCCCGCGACCCAGGACAGCAGGGGCCGGTACTCGTGGGTCTGCTTCGGGTCGACGACCGCGACGTCGCGGCACCGGTCGCGGCGCAGCTTGGCGGCGAGCGAGATGCCGGCGTTGCCGCCTCCGACGATCAGGACGTCGTGGTGGCGGTGGGGGCTCATGACCGAACCACGCTCCGGGGTGTCGAGGACGGGACCCGAGCCACGGTAGGAGACGCCTCGGTCCGGCGCGCGCTGGGGCCTTCGCCCCACGGTGTCGGGTATGTACTTTCCGGTCAGTAACCCATAGCCTCGCTCCGCCGGGACGACGACGCCCCGGACCTCCCGTGCCGACGACGCACCGCGGACGGCGCGCGGGTGGACGATCCGACCGGTCCCCCCGGACCCGAAGGAGACGCACGATGCAGCTCGCGCCCCCCGCACCCCGCACCACCAGACGCCGCTGGCTCACCGCCGCGATCGCGACCGTCGCCGCCGGCGCCGCGACCCTCACCGGCACGCTGCCCGCAGCCGCCGCCAGTCCCGCCCCGGCCCTCGGCCCCGCCCCCGCGGCCGTCGGCGACGTCGTCTGGTCGCAGGAGTTCAACGGCGCGGCCGGCTCGGCGCCCGACGGGTCGGTCTGGAGCTACGACACCGGCGCGGGCGGCTGGGGCAACGCCGAGCTGCAGAACTACACGACGTCGCGCGCCAACTCGGCGCTCGACGGCGCGGGCAACCTGGTCATCACCGCGCGGCGCGAGGGCGACGGCTCCTACACGTCGGCCCGCCTGCAGAGCAACGACAAGTTCGAGGTCAGGTACGGCCGGGTCGAGGCGCGCATCCAGGTCGCGCGCGGCCAGGGCATCTGGCCGGCGTTCTGGATGCTCGGCGCGGACTTCCCCGCGACGTCGTGGCCCAGCTCCGGCGAGATCGACATCATGGAGATCGTCGGCAAGGAGCCGCACCGGGCGCACGGCACGGTGCACGGCCCCGGCTACTCGGGCGGCGCCGGGATCACCGGCACGTACCAGCACCCGCAGGGCTGGGCGTTCGCCGACGACTTCCACACCTTCGCGGTCGACTGGGCCCCCGGCACCATCACCTGGTACGTCGACGGCCAGCGCTACCACCAGGTCACGCGCGCGAGCGTCGGCGCCAACCAGTGGGTGTTCGACAAGGCGTACTTCCTCATCCTCAACCTCGCGGTCGGCGGCCAGTGGCCCGGCTACCCCGACGCGACGACGCAGTTCCCGCAGCAGATGAAGGTCGACTACGTCCGCGTCTACGACAACGGGGCGAACGGCGGCGGCGGGGGCGGCGGCGGCGGCGCGCTGCCGACCGGGACCGGCACGATCCGCGTCGCCAGCTCGCTGTGCCTCGACGTGCCGTGGGCCCAGACCCACAACGGCAACCCGGCGCAGGTCGTGAACTGCAACGGCAACGCCGCGCAGCAGTGGACGCGCGGCACCGACGGCACGATCCGCGCCCTCGGCAAGTGCCTCGACGTGTCGGGCGGCGACACCGCCAACGGCACGGCAGTCCAGCTCTGGGACTGCAACAACACGAACGCGCAGAAGTGGACGTACGACTCGGCGGCGCGCACGCTGCGCAACCCGCAGTCGGGCCGGTGCCTCGACGCCAAGGGCGGCAACCCGGTGTTCGAGGGCCAGAAGGTCAACATCTGGGACTGCCACGGCGCGGCGAACCAGCAGTGGACGTTCTGACCGACCCCACCGCACCCACCGGCGCGTCGCGCACCTGACGCCCGGGACGACTCCTGACCGGACGGCCCTCCTCCCCCCCGTGGGGGCCGTCCGGTCAGGGCTGTCGTGCGGGGCCTCCTGCGTGCGGCCACAGCGGTGGACCGGGCGGCCGCCGAGGCACGTCGGCGCTGGCAGGATGGCCGCCGACAGCGGCTGCGCGACGCCCGCCCCGGCGGCGGCGCCCGGTCGGGGCGCGACGAGAGGACCCGCATGACCCAGGCGGCACGCACGACGTCCCCGACCACCCCGTCCCGCGTGCGGAGCGTCCTGCTGGCGCTGACCCTCGCCACCACCGTGGCGGCGTGCGCGCCCGGGGACCCGACCGGCGGCGCCGCACCTGCGGACAGCCCGAGCCGCTCCGCGGAGCCCGTCGCGTCGCCCACGCCGGAGACCACCACCGCACCCCCGGCGACGCCCACGGACGTCCCCGCCGACGTCCTGCTCCCCGCCGAGGTCTTCGAGGCGTCGAGCGAGGTGCTCGCGGAGACGACGGCCGTCGAGCCGTGGCGCATCCCGGACTCGTGCGGCGACGTCGGGGCGCCCGCAGGGGCGACCGCCATGCGCACGCACGCGCACGGCGACGGGATGGAGGAGACCGTGGTCGGGGTCCAGCAGGTCGCGGCGTTCGCGACGGCGGACGACGCGGTCGCGGCAGCCACCGCGCTCGTCGAGGCGCTCGGCGCGTGCGTCGACACGAGCGGCTCGGGCGGCGGGTACGCGGTCGAGCCCGTGGCCGTCGGGGCGCAGGGTCACGGGCTGGCGACCTGGTACTACCAGCCGGGCGACGACAGCGGGCTCGGGACCTACCTCGCCGTGACGCGCCGCGGCAGTGTCGTGACGCTCGTCTCGGGCGAGGGCGGCGAGCGCACCGTCGGGACCGCCCGCACCGAGACGGTCGCACAGACGCAGCAGGCGTGGGAGCTGCTGTGCGGGTACGAGGTCGCGGGCTGCTGAGCCGGCCAGAGCTGCGCGCGAGACGCAGCAGGCGGCACATCGGCGGCGTCGCCCATCGGACCCTCCTCGAGCCACGCCCGGTAGCTGTCGTCGTTGCTCGGACTCGGGTGGGTCCGCACCCACGCCCGCTCGAGGTCCACCAGCCGCAGCGCCTCGACGAGGACCTCCGGCCGGCTCGTACGACCCGGCACCCGCGCCGACGTCGAGGACGGTCCGGCTCGTGCCGAGCGCGGCATGCACTCGGGCCTCGATGCGCGGGTCGGTCGTGCGCGGGACCGCGTAGCCGCAGAACCAGGGCTCGGGCAGGAACACGGGACACGCGGGGGTGCGACCAAGGCCGGGTACCGCACACGGCATGCTGTGCCCGTGCAGTGGACCGATCCGGAGATCGCGCTGGCCGCCGCCCGTGAGGGTGCAGCGGTCGCGTTGGAGTACTTCGGCCGGGTGCGCGCGCTCCCGGTCGCGAGCAAGGCGGACGGCTCGTTGGTGACCGAGGCCGACCTGACCGTCGAGTCGACGATCAAGCAGGCCCTGGCACGAGCGCGGCCCGATGACGCCTTCCTCGGCGAGGAGACAGGGAGCTCGGGGACAGGGCACCGGCGGTGGATCCTGGTGCAGGACAGCCCGTGGCACTGCCACGGCGCCCTGCTCGTCGCCGCCGGGGAGCTCGACCTCGCCGTCCAGATCGGGGGCCGACCCTGGGACTACGCCGCCCTGGCGCTCATCGTCCACGAGGCAGGCGGGCAGGTGGCGGGCTCGAGCACACCCGGCCACCCCATGAGCGGCACCGTCGCCTTCGCGTCCGGCGACCGCCTGCTCCGAGAGACGCTGACCCTCCTCCCGTGAGGCCACACCCGTCCGCGCATGTCCCGGGACGATCGTTCGGGCACTAGATCGCGTTGCTGACCGGTCTCACCGATGCGCCGGGGCTCGGGACGGGCGCACCGGCTGACGACGGACCGGACGACCCGGTCCCGGGCTCGGCCGTCCAGCTGCCCAGGAGCGGGAGCGTCTGCGCGGTGGGTGAACCCGGGGCGACGGTGTAGACGACGAGTCGTTGCTCGGGGTCGTGCGGTCCGACGACGGACTCGATGCCGAACGTCAGAGGCCCGGCCGAGGGGTGGTCGACGTGCTTGGTCACCGAGGTGCGGAACGTGACCCGCTGGTCGTCCCACCACCCGGCGACGTCCGGGTCGCCGTGGCGGAGCTCGTCGACCAGCTCGACGAGGAGGCGGTCGTGGGGGTGCCGCCCCATCTCGTAGCGCAGCGCCCCGACGGCGGGGCCCGCGAAGTCCGCCCAGTTGCTGAGGCGTGCCCGCGCCGCCGGGTCCAGGAACAGCCACCGCGCGAACGAGGTCCCCGGCTCCATGGGCGCGCCCAGCACGGCGGCCAGCAGCCTGTTGCGGGCCAGGACCACCGACCGCCGCCCCAGCAGGAGCACCGGCACGGGGTCCAGCACGTCCATAAGCCGCAGCATCCCGGGGTCGGGGCGCTGGGCGATCGCGGCCACCTCCCACCTCGTGCGTGAGGTCGGCGCGGCCAGGTCACGCAGGTGAGCCTGCTCGACGTCGTCCAGCTGCAGCGCCCGGGACAGGGCCCGCACCACCTCGTCGGTCACGGTCTGCTGGCGGCCCTGCTCCAGCCGGCTGTAGTGGTCCGGACTCAGACCGGCGAGCACGGCGAGCTCCTCCTTGCGCAGCCCGGGCACCCGCCGCGGACCGGGGAACGCCGCGACGCCGGCCTGGGCCGGGGTGAGCCGGTCGCGTCGCGACCGGAGTAACGCCCCGAGGGCAGCACGGTCGGTGGGCACCCGTCCAGCGTACGAGTGGACGACGGCGCGGACCTGGGCGTGCCGTGCCCCGGCAGCACGCGCCCTGGTCCCCCGCCGCGACGACCGGTGAGGTGGTCCTCATGACCACCTCACCGACCTCCTCCGCACCCACCCCGGTTCCCGACCAGCAGCCCCGCACCGTCCTCGTCACCGGCTCCACCAGCGGCATCGGCGCGGCGACCGCGCGCACCCTGGCCGGGCACGGCTGGCGCGTCGTCGTCACCGGCCGCGACGTCGACCGCGGTGCCGCGGTCGTGGCCGACATCGAGGGCGTCGGTGGGCGAGCCGTGTTCGTCACCTCCGACCTCGCCGGCCCGCCGGAGGAGCTGCGCGACTTCGCTCGTGCCGCGACCCGGGCTGCGGGCGGACGCCTGGACGCGGTGGTCCACAACGCCGCGCTGTGCCCGGCCGTGGACACCCTCGCACTCACCGACGTCGACCTCGAGGCGACGTTGGCGGTGAACGTCCGCGCGCCGCACGTCCTGACCGCGGCGCTGGCCCCTGCCATGACCGAGCGCGGCCACGGCGCGATCGTGGTCATCGGTTCCTGGATGGCCCACGTGGGGCACCCCTTCGTCGGTCTCTACTCCGCGACCAAGGCCGCGGAGATCCAGCTCGCCCGTAGCTGGGCTGCGGAGTTCGGTCCCCGCGGTGTCCGGGTCAACACCGTCTCCCCCGGCGCCACCCGGACCCCCATCAACGCGTCCGACGGCGACGTCATCGCGCGCATGACGTCCGGGATCCCCGCCGGACGCCCCGGCGCTCCCGCCGAGATCGCCGAGGCCGTGGCGTGGCTGCTCTCGGACGCGGCCCGCTACGTCCACGGCGCCGAGCTCGCGGTCGACGGCGGCATCACCGCCACCCGCCCCTCGTAGGTCTGCTGCGCGGGCTCAGTGCTGCGTGTCGTGCGGGGGGGACGACGCGACAGCGGCCGGCGCTCGAGGGGAGCGGGGCCGTTCCCCTTCACCCCGCGTGTGCCGCGACCCGGATCGCGACGACCTCGCACGTCACGGGCGAGGACTCGCCGCATCCGTCTCCGATCCACACCTCGACCAGGTCGCCGGCTGCGAGGTCGGAGCGCGTGAGCGTGCGGTCGTCCCTGCCGGCCACGACCGTGCCGTCCTCGGCTGACCCGCCACCGAAGGCCCGGGCGGAGGCCCGTGATCCGTGCGCGTCCTTGTCTCTCACGGCTGGCTCCCTCCGACTGGCTCTGCGCCTCGCGTCGCGGGGTCTCTACCCGCTTGTGTCGCGACCGACCCTGTCCCTTCAGGACAACGACGGATCGCTCTCAGCCGGGCCTGCTGCAGCTCGACCCGGGTCGGACACCTGGCGGTGTCCGGTATTCGTCACCGTCACTATTCGCAGAGCAGCTACGGGAGCAACGACCCGCCCGCGCGGACGGCGGGAGTCTCCGCTCGACGTCGGACCGTCAGGGCCTGGGTGGCGACTGCGACCGGCCCGAGGGTGGTGTCGTGCACGGTGGTGTGCGTCAGGCCGAGCCCGGTCGGTCCGAACGTGACCGTGGTGTCGAGCCCGATCCAGTCGCCGCGGGGCGTCGCGACGAGGTGGGCGGTCAGGTCGACGTTCGGGAACACGAGCTGGTCGGTTGGTGTCCGGGGTGTCAGTCCGTTGGCGATGTCGATGACGCCGAGCATGCGGGCGGTGGCGCTGACGGACTCGTCCCGGACGAGCGGCATGGTGGGCCGGACCCAGGACACAGCGCGGCCGGGCTCGTGCTGGTGGCGGCGCACCTCGACGGAGCGGACGAAGCCGCCGGGCCAGATGTCGGCGGGGTCCCAGACCGGGATCTCGTTCGGGTCGGGGATGGTCGGGAGCGCTCCACCGGCGTGGGCGGCGGTGTCGTAGCCGCGCAGCAGCCAGGCGCGCAGCACGACGGCGGGTCGGCCGGCGTGGCTCAGGGTGGCGTGGACGAGTTCGATGGTGCGGCCGGGGCGGAGCACCTCGACGTCGATGCGGACGGGCTCCAGCGGCAGGGTGCCGAGGATGTCGTAGGACGCGCGTGCGAGCTGCAGCGGGTCCGGGGTTCGTGTCGCGTGGTCGGTCTCGACGGCGTGGGCGAGCAGCCCGAGCGCGGGGGCGATGTGCTGCTCACGCGGGTTCCACCCGCCGCTGACGTGCTCGGTCGGGCGGAACGTGGCCGCGTCGAGCCGCTCGAAGTACGCCACCGGGTCATTCCTCGACCGCGGCGTCGAGCGAGCGCAGGTGCTGGCGGAAGGTGACCCCGTCCCGATCCCGGGCGACCAGGTAGTCGGCAAAGCGGGTTTGCTCCCGCAGCGACGTGCCGAGCTGCATGCGGGCGGCCTGGCGGAGCTCCGTGTCGCGGATGCGGGTCGCGACCGCGGCGACCTCGCTCGCACGGTCAGCCGGGAGGAAGAGCACGCCGTCGTCGTCGGCGAGCACGACGTCCTCGCGGGTGACCGTGTGGGTCCCGCACGCGGCCCGGGTGAGCGCGTCGACCGGTTGGGGGTCGAGGCGTTCGGGTCCGTTGGGGTAGGCGCCCAGGCTGAGGACCGGGACGTTGATCGCGCGCAGCTGCGGGGTGTCGCGGTGCAGTCCCCAGATCACGATCCCGGCCAGGCCGGCGTGTGCGACCTCGAGGGCGACCAGGTCGCCCACGCACGCCTCGTCGGTGCGTCCGCCGTTGTCCACGACCAGGACGTCGCCGGGCGCCGAGTGCTCGAGGGCTTCGAGGAACACGTCGACGCTGCCGCCGTGCCGGGCTGGCAACGCGGGGCCGGCGACGTGGGTGCCGGGCCACAGCGGGCGGACCGCCGCGGGAGCGCACCGCACCGGCACCCCGACCCGCAGGCAGGCGTCCGCGACGTGCGGGGTGGTCAGGTCCGAGAACGTGGCCTGCAGAGCCAGAGCGTCCATCGCGGTCTCCTCGAGATCTCGGGTCGGGTGGCCGGGGTGCTGGTCGGTCAGTGGAGGAGCTGCTCGACGACGAGCCAGGTGCCGAGCGCGGCCATCACGACCGCGGACACCCGCGAGACGATCTTCGCGGCCGACGGGCGCGCGGACAGCACCCGCCGCGCGGTCACCGCCACTGCGAGGTAGACCACGGCGCAGGTGGCGACGTGGACCGAGCCGAGGGCCACGATCTGCGCCCACACCGGCCACGGCGCCGCGCGGGACGTGAACTGCGGGAGCAGCGCGAGGAACAGCAGGAACACCTTCGGGTTCAGGCCGCTGACCCCGAGCCCCTTCCACAGCCACCGCGCCCGCGACACCCCGGCGACCGCCTCCGCGCTCTCGTGCGGTGTGGCCGGTCGGGTGAACGTCATGAACCCCAGCCACACCAGGTACACGCCGCCCGCGATGGTGAGCGCCCCGAGCAGCCCTGGCGCGCCGGCGACCAGCGCGCCCACGCCGGCGGCGACCAGCAGCGTCGCGATCAGGTGCCCCGCGAGCATCCCGGTCACCGCGGGGACGATGACCCGGCCCCGGATGCCGGCACTGATCGCGTAGGCCCAGTCCGCACCCGGGGTGAGCACGAACAGCACCGAGATCGCCCAGAACCCCAGCACATCCGCGCCGTCCATCCGCTCCCCACCCCCGCTCCACACCCCTGTCCGGGGATAGCAGGGGAAGGCTATGCAGGAACGCACGCAAGGTGGTCCCAAGATCTCCCCACATCGCCACCGGTCGTGGAAGGATATGGCGCATGGATGCGATCGACCGCGCGATCCTTGCTGAGCTGCAGCGCGACGGGCGCCAGACGCTGACGGAACTCGCCGAGCGGGTCCAGCTCAGCGTCTCCCCGTGCCACCGCCGGCTGCGCACGCTGGAACGCGCCGGCGTCATCACCGGCTACCACGCCCGCCTCGACCCCAGCGCTGTCGGCCTCACCTTCGAGGCCCTGGTCTTCGTCACCATGCAGGAGGCGACCGTCACCAGCATCGGCGCCTTCGAGACCGCCGTCGCCGATCTCCCCAACGTCCTGCAGGCCCAGCGCCTGTTCGGCGACCCCGACTACCTCCTGCGCGTCGTCGCCCGCGACCTGGCCGACTACCAGCGCCTCTACGACGGCCACCTCGCCGCCCTACCCGGCGTCCAACGACTTAACTCCACCCTTGTCATGCGCTCCGTCGTCGAGGACCGCGCACTCCCGCTCTAGCCGCGCGCCAGATCCGCGAGCAGCAGCCGGCCCTTGCTCCAGGACGCTCCGTCAGGTCAACCGCTCGGGCAGCTGCACCTCACCGGGGTCCAGGTCCGGTCGGACACCTGGCGGTGTCCGGTATTGCTGACCGTCGGTATTCCTGGCCCCGGTCGCGCGTCGGCACAGTCGTGTCAGCGGTCGATCCACTTCTGCATGTGCTCGGGGTAGCGGTCGCCCTGGACGTCGATCTGGCCGGAGGCGGTGGTGAGCTCGGCGAGGTCCTCGGCCGTGAGGGTGACGTCGACGGCGGCGGTGTTCTCGTGCAGGCGGTGGGCCTTGGTGGTGCCGGGGATCGGCACGATGGAGGGGTGCTGGGCGAGCAGCCAGGCGAGGGCGACCTGCGCGGGGGTGGCGCCGGCGCGGTGGGCGATCGCGGTGACGAGGTCGACGAGGGCCTGGTTGGCGGCGCGGGCGTCTTCGGTGAACCGGGGCGGGCTGCTGCGCAGGTCGGTGTCGGCGAACCTCGTCGTGGTGGTGATGGCGCCGGTGAGGAAGCCCTTGCCGAGGGGGCTGAACGGGACGAACCCGATGCCGAGCTCGATCAGGGTGGGCAGGATCTGCGCCTCGGGCTCGCGCCAGAACAGGGAGTACTCGCTCTGCAGCGCGGCCACGGGCTGGACGGCGTGGGCCCGGCGGATGGTCCCGGCGCCGGCCTCGGACAGCCCGAAGTGCGACCTTCCCGGCGTCGATGAGCTCCTTGACGGTCCCGGCGACGTCCTCGATGGGCACGTTCGGGTCGACGCGGTGCTGGTAGAGCAGGTCGATCGACTCCACGTCGAGGCGGCGCAGGGAGTCCTCGACGGTGGCGCGGATGTGCTCGGGGCGGCTGTCGAGCCCGGTGCTGGTGGTGCCGTCGAAGGAGAACCCGAACTTGGTGGCGATGACGACCTGGTCGCGCACCGGGGCCAGGGCCTGCCCGACGAGCTCCTCGTTGGTGAAGGGGCCGTAGACCTGGGCGGTGTCGAAGAACGTGACGCCGGCGTCGACGGCGGTGCGGATGAGCGCGATGCCGTCGGAGTGGTCGGCCGCGGGACCGTAGCCGTGGCTCAGGCCCATGCAGCCGAGGCCGAGGGCGGAGACCTCCAGGCCGCTGGTGCCGAGGGTGCGCGTGATCATCGTCGTTCTCCTTCGTCCGGGGTGCGGGTCAGAGCTCGTGCCCAGGGCAGGTGCACCGCGGTGCTCGTGCACCTGCCCCGGGCGCGGTTTGCGGGAGGGGGTCAGCGGTCGCGGCGGCTGTTGAGCCAGCTGACCATCGCGGGGTCGCGGTGGTCGAAGGCGACGCTGACGCCGGTGTCCAGGGTGGCGATGCGGGTCATCTGGTCGTCGGTGAGCTCGAAGTCGAACACGTCGATGTTCTCGGCCATCCGCTCCGGGCGCGACGACTTCGGGATCACGACGACGCCGCGCTGGATGAGCCAGCGCAGGGTCACCTGGGCGACGGACTTGCCATGGGCCTGCCCGATCTCGGTGAGCACCGGGTTGGTGAGGATGTCGTTCTTGCCCTCGGCGAGCGGGCCCCAGGACTCGATCTGCACGCCGCGCTCGGCCATGACCTGCTGGTCGGTGGCGCGCTGGTGGAACGGGTGGGTCTCGATCTGGTTGACCGCCGGGACGACCTCGTTGTGGTCGACGAGGTCCACCAACCGGTCGGGGTGGAAGTTGGAGACGCCGATGGCGCGCACCGCGCCCTGCCGGTTGAGGTCCTGCATGGCGCGCCAGGAGGAGTAGTAGTCCCCGAGCGGCTGGTGGATCAGGTACAGGTCGAGCCGGTCCAGGCCGAGCTTGGTCAGGGACGCCTCGAAGGCGCGCTTCGTACCGTCCTCGCCGCCGTCGTGGATCCACAGCTTCGTGGTCACGAACAGCTCGTCCCGGGCGATGCCGCTGGCGGCGATCGCGCGGCCGACCGCCTCCTCGTTGCCGTAGGCGGCGGCGGTGTCGATGTGCCGGTACCCGGCGGCCAGGGCGTCGGTGACGACGCGCTCGGTCTCCTCGGCGGGGACCTGGAAGACCCCGAAGCCGAGGATCGGCATCTGGACGCCGTTGTTCAGGGTGACCGTGGGGATCTGGCTGGACATGGTGAAGCCCTTCGTCGTGTCGGTGCTCGCCCGTGGCGGGCGGGTGTGGGAGCCGCGGCGTGCCGCACGGACTCTCACCTGACCACCACACCACCGGGACCGCGCGGCAGGAACGCACTGACGAGAGGTGTACTGGCAGGTCGTGGCTAGCCGGCCGGAGCCGACCTACCGTCGAGGGCATGGACCAGCGAGACGAGGTACGCGACTTCCTCGCGTCACGGCGTGCACGGCTGAGCCCGGCGGACGTCGGTCTGCCGCTCGGCTCCGGGCGCCGGCGTGTCGCCGGGCTGCGCCGCGACGAGGTCGCGGTCCTGGCCGGGGTGTCCTCGGAGTACTACGCCCGCCTTGAGCGCGGCAACCTCGCCGGAGTCTCGGACTCGGTCCTGGACGCCCTGGCCGGCGCGCTGCGCCTGGACGAGGCTGAGCACCTGCACCTGCGCAACCTGGCCCAGGCCGCGAACCAGCCCGCCCGCCGGCGCCGCTCCCCCGCCAAGGCCACCACGGTGCGGCCCTCGCTGCAGCGGGTCCTGGACGGGATGGCCACCACCCCGGCGTACGTGCGCGACACCCGCATGGACATGGTCGCCTCCAACGCACTCGCCCGGGAGCTGCACGCCCCGGTCTTCGAGTTCGCCCGCCTCACCGGCACCGCACCGAACGCGGCGAGGTTCGCGTTCCTGGACCCCGGCGGACGGGCCTTCTACCCCGACTGGGAGCAGGTCACCCGTGACTGCGTCGCGGCCCTGCACGCCGCGGCCGGCCACAACCCCTACGACAAGCCCCTCGTCGAGCTGATCGGTGAGCTCTCCACCCGCTCGGAGGCGTTCCGCGTCCTGTGGGGCACCCACGACGTGCGCCTGCACCGCACCGGCGTCAAGCGCCTGCGCCACCCCGACGTCGGGATCCTCACCCTGGACTACGACGTCATGGAACTCACCCAGGACCCCGGCCTGGTGTTCATCGCCTACAGCGCCGCCCCCGGCACCCCCGCCGCCGACGCCCTTTCCCTGCTCGCGTCGCTGGCCGCCACCCGCGGCCAGGCCCTGGTCGACCCTGGCACATGACCAGCCCGACCATCAGCCGCCGGACGTTCCTGCGCAGCGCCGCCGGCGCGGGTGTGCTCGCGCTGGCCGGCTGCACCACCGAGGACACCGGCCCCCTCGCTACCCCACGCCAGGAGTCCTCCACTGTGCCCACCTCGCCGCCGGTCACGACGTCGATGCTGCTCGTGTACTTCTCCCGCCCCGGGGAGAACTACTGGTACGGCGACCGCCGCGACCTCGAGATCGGCAACACCGAGGTTCTGGCCACGATGATCACCGACCGCATCGACTGCGACACCTACCGCATCGAGGCCGCCGACCCCTACCCCGACGACTACGAGGAGACCGTGGCGCGCAACGTCCGCGAGCAGGACCAGGACGCCCGCCCCGCCATCGCCAGCCCGCTGCCCGACCTCACCGCCTACGACACGGTGATCCTGGCCAGCCCCATCTGGAACGTCCGCCCCCCGATGATCATGTCCACGTTCGTGGAGTCCGCGCCCCTGGGCACCCGGCGCCTGCTGCCCGTCACCACCCACGCCATGAGCGGCCTGGGTCGCGCCGTCGAGGTCTACACCGACCTCGCGCCCGACGCCGTGATCGGCGACGGGCTCGCCGTGCGCGGCGAAGAGGTCGCCGAGGCCGGCCCCGACCTCGACCAGTGGCTACGGGAGGTCGCCCTCACAGGCTGACGTACCCAGCTCTCCACCGCCCGCTCACGGCACGGAGCGGTCACGTGAGCCGGTCAGGCACGACAACTTTGGCCGGATCCAAGTCGGGTCGGACACCTGGCGGCGTCCGGTATTCGTCACCGTCAGTATTCGCGGATCGGACGGGCGGCTACGTCTCCGCATGAGCGACGACGAAGGCGTGCTGAGCGTCGAGCAGGCCTACGAGGCGGCCTACCGCTACCTGATTGGTTGAGGCGGCGTGAGCTGGCTCCAGGATGACGGCCATAGGTGGCGCCACCGTGGGTTATCGCGAGGGGGCTGTGACGGCCATAGGTGGCCACCGTGGGCGTCTGAAGGCGCCCTCGAGGCGGTGCTAGCGGACCTGCTGCGAAGCGACGGTGCTCGAACGGCCGACCGGCCTCGGGCGGTCGGCGCCGCCTGTGTCAGCGGGTGCGGGAGAAGACCGCGAGCGAGTTTCTCGGAGTTCCCGGCGATGTAGGCGTCCTTGCCGTCGGGGCTGACCGCGATGCGGACCGCCCCGCCGAGGCGGTGCGTCAAGCGGGCCTGCGGCTGAGCGCCTCGCCGGAGCGGTGCGCCCGGCACGTCGGCGCGGCGCTCCGGCGGGTCGGCACCCGCCGCGCTCAGGGCCTGCCGGCCTCGTCCGTGACGGAGACCGGCCCGCGCAGGGCCCCGCGCACGGCGGGCTCGGACCACTGGGGGAACCACGAGAACAGCACCAGCCCGCCGCCGGTCCGACGCATGACCACGCGGTCGTTCTCGAACGTCAGGCACGCCTCGGCGTCGAGCCGGACGGCCAGCTCGGCGGCGACGGTCGCGAGCCGGAGCTCGGCCTCGCGCCACGCGTCGTCGCCCGTCTTGTTCTCGACGTAGAACTCGACCGACATGTCGGCCGGTCGACCGAGAATCTCGCTGTACACCTCGAAGGTGATCGGGTGGTCGAGCGTGCGCACCCGGGCCTCGAGCGCGCCCACCACGAGCACGCCGCCGCGCGGCACCCCCAGGACGTCGGCGAGGACGTCCGCGACGACCTCGACGGGTTCGTCGGTCGCCAGCGCCATCGGGTAGTTGAACATCGGGACTCCGTCCTAGGGGAAGATCCGGACGACCTCACCGCCGCGCACGGCGAGGACCTCCTGGAGACCGGGGATCCCCCAGCTGGCGAACTGCGTGCGCAGCGCGTCGATCGAGACCGGGTTGTCATCGAGGTTGTACACGACCCGGTTCGCCTGCTCCACCTCGATTTTCTCCGCGCCCGGTCCCAGATGTTGCGAACGTTGGACGTGGCGGGCGCGACGCTGTCGAAGATCTCGCCCTCGATCCGGTAGTCCGGGTGCATCCCACAGCACCACTCAGGTGGGGCCAAACACGACCGTCACAGCTCGCGTACGCTGACCTCCCGTGGGGCCAGGCAAGGCCGTCCAACCGGGGCCGAGTACGACCGTCATAACCACCTGATGCAGTACCGGGCCCGCGAGCTGCAGTCGGACTCGCTGACCTTCATGGCGATCGCCATGCAGCCCGAGCCCCACCCGCACACGAGCCACGACCCTGCCTCGTGGGAGGACTTCCTCGACTGCGAGCGCGACACCCGAGAGGGCCGTCCCCTGCCCTCTCCGTTCCTCGACCACGACGGCGGCTCAGGTCAGCCGCACGGGTAGCTCGACCTCGCCGGGGTCGAGGTCCGGCCGGACTCCTGGCGGAGTCCGGTATTCGTCACCGTCAGTATTCGCGGATTGGACGGGCGGCTACCGTCCTCGCATGAGTGACGACGACGGCGTGCTCAGCGTCGAGCAGGCCTACGAGGCCGCCTACCGCTACCTCATGCAGTACCTGGCGCGCGAGCCCGAGTCAGAGTCGCTGCAGCTCATGGCGATCGCGATGCAACCGACTCCCCCGTACCGGAGCAACGACCCGGCCTCGTGGGACGACTTCCTCGACTGCGTGCACCAGACCCGTGCACGAGAACCGCTGCCGTCGCCGTTCCTCGAGGACAACGGCACGTCAGGTCAGCCGCCCGGGTAACTGCACCTCACCAGGGTCCAGGTCCGGTCGGACACCTGGCGGTGTCCGGTATTCGTCACCGCTTGTATTCGGACCTTGTCCGCTAGAGGACCGAAGGATTCTGGTCGTCGCGTCCGAGGCCGACGTCACGGCTGGGGGGTGTCGCGCAAGGTGGCCCACTCGGGTCGCGCCCTTCTGATGCGTTCATGCGCCGATACGACCTCGCTGGGGAGGTCCACGTGGTCGATGAAGCCGGCGCCGCGTGGGCCATAGCCGTCCTCGTCGTCTTGTAGTCGGCGGATCTCGCCGAGGAGGAGAGCAGCGAAGCGACTCAAGGACCAGGTGGGGCATCCTTGTCCGTCCGTTACTTCTCGAGCGAGTTCAGGGTCGACCGCGGGGATGAAGGGCGCATAGCTGTGGATCTGCGCTTCGGGGATGTCGCGCGTCGAGCGGCGGAAGCACTCGTGTGTACGTCGTTGCATGGTCGGGTCTTGGACCAGGGTCAGGGATCTCCACGGTCCGGGCGTTCGGCGTAGCAGATCGACGCTGTAGTCGGCGTTCTCACCGCAGTTGGTGGAGCCGTCCTCAAGCAGGAGATTGGACTCGGGCACGCGGTGATGTTTGGTGAGGATGTCGGTGAGGACGCCGGCCTCGGATCGCCCTTGAGTAGGGATGTCGCGGTAGACGGGGTGGTTGCGCACGGCCTCAGCCAGGTGCTCTGTGGAGTGTCCGACGCCGCCCGACACCAGGATGCGAGGGGCTAGGCCGGCGTGGAAGGTGGAGGCGACAACGTCAACCGCCGGGAGCACCGCGCTGCCGCACAGGATGAGCACGTCGAACGGCGACACGTGCGCGGGGGACAAGGACGGGCTGTCTCGTCGAGCCAGGTACGCGGCGATCAGGTTCAGATCGCGGCCGAGCGGAGGACCGGTCATGGCCGCCCTGCTTGCACGGCCCCGGCACCCGAGTCCCCGTTCCCGCACCAGCGGGTGGCGATATTCGCGCTCAGGGTCCTGGCCGCAAGGTTCCCGCGGCCGGGCCGCACCAGGGGTCGCTGCGACACCGGTGGGGCCCTGTTCAGCCGAGCTCGACGAGCATGTCGACTTCGTCGGGCAGGTCGTCGAACACGCTCAGGTCGGAGGTGATCTCGCCCATCTCCGTCAGGGTGGGAACCGACACCGTCTCCTCGTAGATGATCGTGATGCTGTCGAGCGGGTTGTAGTAGACGATGTCGCCGGGCTGGACGTCGGTGTAGAACGGCCCGGTCTCCGTCAGGGGCGCAGGCAGCTCGGTGATGTACTCGATGCCGGAGTTGCGGAACCAGGGCAGCGTGACCGGGAGCATCGCGGCGAAGTCCTGGGCGACCTGGGTGTCGTTGAGGGTCCCGGTCATGACCACCTCACCGGCGGTGAGGGTGATCGCGGTCCCCTCCGTCGACGCGGCAGCCGGCGTCGACGGCTCGGCGGTGGCGGACGGGCTGGTCGTCGTGGACGTGGTCTCTGGGGTGGTGGTCTGGTCGGCCGCCGGCGAGCACGCCGCGAGGGTGATCGTGCTCATCAGGGCGATGGCGAGGGCGGTCGGTACCTTTCGCATGGAGGCTCGTCAGCTCTCGTCGATCGCCATGGCGGAGGACAGCTCACGGTGGGCGTCGACCTGCTCGAGGAGCAGTCGGGCCTTGTCCTCGACGCCCGCGACGACGTCCGCGCCGGCGACGAAGCGCAGCGGGGGCGCCTCGAGCGCGGTGAGGGTGACCAGGGCCGCGCCGAGCTTGGCGGGGTCCCCGCCCTGCTGGCCGTTCATGCTCTTCCACGCCGCGATGGTCGCGGTCGTCCGCTCGGCGTAGTCCTCGATCGACAGCTCGGGCCAGATCGAGGAGGCGCCCTCGACGAGGAGCTCGGTGCGGAAGAACCCGGGCTCGACGATCGTGGTGTGGATCCCGAAGGGCGCGAGGTCGTACCGCAGGGACTCCATCCACCCCTCCAAGGCGAACTTGGAGGCGGCGTACGCGGCGCAGAACTCCTGGCCGATGATCCCCGCGGCCGACGTGATCGTCAGGACGTGGCCGCTGCGCTGGGCGCGCATGACAGGCAGGACCGCGCGGGTCACGTTCAGCGGACCGAAGAAGTTGGTCTCCATCTGCGCGCGGAACTGCGCGGGGCTGATCTCCTCGAAGAACCCGGCGTAGAAGTTGCCGGCGTTGTTCACCAGCACGTCGATCCGCCCGAACCGGTCGACCGCCGCACCGGCGGCGGCCTCGGCTGCGGCCGGGTCGGTGACGTCGAGTGCGACGGCGAGCAGGTTCTCGTGCGCGCCGATCGCGTCCTGCACGCGCTGGGGGTCGCGGCCGGTCGCCACGACCGCGTGCCCGGCGGCCAGGGCTGCCTGGGCGATGTGCACGCCCATCCCGCGGCCGGCTCCGGTGACCATCCAGACCTGCTGGGCGGACGTCTGCTCGCTCATGCTCGTGCCTCTCCATCGCTTCGGGTGCGCCGCGTGGTGCGGCATGACCCATGCAACGGGAGGCCACCAGGCCGGAGAAGTTACCGGTGGAAGGTGTACCGGCAGCCCACCCCGCCCGCAGCGGACCGGTCCTACCGTGGCCTGGTGGACAACCGTGACGAGGTCAAGGACTTCCTGCGCACGCGCCGGGCCCGGCTCACCCCCGAACAGGCGGGGCTGAGCGCGTTCGCCCCCAACCGGCGCGTACCGGGCCTCAAGCGCGGCGAGGTCGCCGACCTGGCCGGGGTCAGCGTCGAGTACTACGCCCAGCTCGAACGCGGCAATCTCGCCGGGGTCTCCGACAGCGTCCTGGACGCCCTCGCCCGGGCGCTGCAGCTCGACGAGGCCGAACGCACTCACCTGGCCGACCTCGCCCGCGCCGCCGCACCGGGCACCCGCCCGCGTCGCAAGCCGACCCCTGCGCAGGTGCGCCCAGGCGTGCAGCGGCTGCTCGACCTCATGGGCGACTCGGTGCCCGCGATCGTCAACAACGGCCGCCTCGACCTGCTCACCGCCAACCCGCTCGGACGTGCGCTCTTCGCCCCGGTCGACGCCACACCGCACCCGCCCGGCACCCCGCCGAACCACGCTCGGTTCACCTTCCTGGACGACCGGGCCCGCGACTTCTGGATCGACTGGGACCGCGCCGCCGACGACTCCGTCTCCCAGCTGCGCACCGAGGCCGGCCGCGACCCCTACGACCGCGCCCTGACCGACCTCGTCGGGGAGCTCAGCACCCGCAGCCCCGAGTTCCGCACCCGCTGGGCCGCGCACGACGTCCGCCTGCACCGCACCGGCCGCAAGCACCTGCGCCACCCCGTCGTCGGTGAACTTCACCTCGACTTCGAGGTCCTGGACCTCCCCGCCGACCCCGGCCTCACCGTCATCACCTTCACTACCCCCACCGGATCACCCGGCGAGGACGCCCTACGCGTGCTCGCGAGCTGGGCCGCGACCCACGCAACCGACGGCATCTCGCGGACGACCCGGCGACCGTAGCCCCCCGGCCGGTCCGGCGTGGCTGCGCATCCCGTCCGACAGAGAAAGCGTCTGAACCGCTCGACGGCTATCGCCGTCCTGAAGGCTCACGAATCGAGCCGGCGGCGTCCTCGCGCGTGGGCGGCTCGAGTAGACCGATGTACCCGGTCCAGTCGCGGGCCGCACGCCGGGCCCACCGCACGGCGGTCGTGGCGTTCATCCCGACGAGGTCGGCGACCACTGCCGCCGGGAGATCGGAGGCGAGCGAGATCAGGGCGGCGTTACGCGAGGGGCGGACCGCGATCCCGTGCGCATTCAGCCGGGCCGCCAGGCTGGTGTGAGTGATGTGGCCACGGGTCCCCCTCCCAGGGAACAGCCACTGCGGACGGGCGGACTTCGCGGCGATGAGCGGAGCACCACGGGTCGGCGTCGCGGCCGGGAGCCGGGCGAGGATGCGTCCGAGGCGGGGTGGGACCTCGATGGTCGGGCCGTGCTGCGTGAGCGTGAACCCGGTCACCAGGCTCCGATCGGTGTCGGTCACCAGGTGGTCACGAGTGAGTTCACGAATCCGTGCGAATGGCACCCCGTAAAGCAGCAGCAGCGCGCCGGCCGCGCGCAGGTCGTCTGGGATGGTGGAGTCGGTCAGGCAACGGCGCAGCGCCGCCCAACGCTGCTCTTCGGTCATTCGGATCGACGGCTCGGTCGACTCCGGGTAGCTGACCGTCAGGCTCGGGGTCAGGCGCCGCCGCGCCGCCCAGCGTAGGAAGTCCGCAATCGTCGACCGCTGGTGGCCGGTGGCGTGGTCAAGCCACTCGTCCAGCGTGGGTTGGTCGAGCGAGTCGAGCGTCACGTCGCGGTCGCTGAGCCATCCCAGGAACTTGCCAACGTCAACGACGCCGATCCACGCCTTGCGGAACTGCGCGTAGGTGAACGTGCCGGTCCGCTCGTACCGGCGACGGACCCGGCGCAGGTACCACCACGAGGCGTAGGCCCGCACGATCGGGCGGTGGCCTGGGGGTAGCTCCGCGATCACCTTGTCCACCACGACGTCGAGGCGGGCGATCGGCTCGTGCCGATCCGGCAGAACTTCGAGCTCGACCAGGGTCCGGCGCAGCGGCCACACCTCGCGCTCGTCGTAGGTGTCGAGCGCCTCGTGGCTGACCGTGATGCCCTGGTCGAGGAGCTCACGCAGGACACGGGCTCCGCCGCGCGAGTTGGTCAGCCACCTCATGACCGACCGCGGACGCCGACTCCCGACCAGCGCCGCGGTCAAGGCAGCGACCGGGCTCCCCGGGCTTGCCACGCCGAACGCTTCCACGAGCTGGTCTGCAACGGCGCACCGCACGCAGACCAGGCCCTTGTACGGCTCCTCCCCTCCACCGCAGCGCAAGCAGATGTAGGAGTACCGGCGACTGCCGCAGCACGGCCCGCACAGCGTCGGCTTCACGGGCTCCTCGTTGGGCGACCGGTCAGGGTGGTCGATGAGCACCCGCGACCTGCCGCACCCGGCGCACGGCCTGGGGAAGGCGCGGGCCTGGTTGTAGCAGGGGAAGCAGACCGGGCCGATGGGCCAGCGGGCGGCGAACAGCCGGGTCTGGGTGCAGATGGGGCAACGGACGGGGATGCGGACGTACTGCTTCGCCGCCGGCGCCATCAGTCGAGGTCGGGTCGCCGGATCCGGCTGCGCCGCACCGAAGGCGCCGCACCGCTCGGACCGATCCCACCGCTCGCGTTCTTGGCGACCTGCTCGTCGACCACGACGACGCGAAGCAGGTCGTTCGGGGTGCACCGCAGGATGTCGCACAGGGCAGCGAGGGTGTCGGTGCTCAGCCGCTGGGGGGTGGAGGTCACGAGCCGGTAGACCTGCTCGCGGGACAGGTGGATGCCACGTTCGGCGAGCAGCGGCACGAGGTCGGTCGTGGCGAAGAGACCGCGCTCGGCCATGCGCAGGCGCAGGTCCCACGCCACACCCATCTTCTTGATCACGATGTGCCCTCCTCGGGGTCGTGCCACAGGTCCGGCTGATGAGCGGTGATCGCCCGGCGCAGCAACGTGTTGCGGTAGGCGTCCGAGACGCCGGTGTAGATGGCGGTGGTCGCGGCGTAGGAGTGCCCGACCTGCTCCTGGACGAAGCGCTCCGGGTAGTCGAACTCGACCAAGTGCGTCACGTACGAGTGGCGCAGGCTGTGCAGGTCGAGCGCCCGGTCCAGGCCGGCCGCATCGCGGGCCTCCGCGAACGCCGCGTTGATCCCGCGCCAGTCGAGCCGGCTCCGTCGTTCGGTCATCCAGAGCGCGGCGTGCTGCCCGGGGTCGAAGCGGGGCCGGACCTCCTCGACCCACTGCTCGAGGACCGGCACGACCCAGTCCATCTCCGGGACGAGCATGACGGTGCGCCGTCGCGGGGACCCGCCGCGGTTCCCCTTGCCCCAGCGCACGTACAGCGCACCGAACCGGCCGAACGCCGGGACCTTCGGATTGCGGCGCAGGTCCACGGTGTCCAAGCCCCACACCTCCCGGCGCCGCAGCCCGTACGCGTAGACCGTCTTGAGAATCGCCGCGTCACGCTGCGCGGCGAGCGCGCCCTTGCGCCCGCGTGCTCGCACGGACTCGACGATGTCGTCCGCGGCGTCGAACAGGCGCTGCACCTCGTCATAGCTCAGCGGCCGGCGCCCAGGCGCCCCCTCGTAGCCGCTGGTGTGGGCGACGCTGTTCCACTCGTCGATCACCTGCTGCGGCGCCTGGCCGAAGCGCTCCAGGCAGACGGGCGCCCAGCCGTACCGGGCATCGGTCAGGTACTCGAGGAACATGCGCAGGTCAGCGGTGTAGCCGCGAACGGTCGACGGCCGCACGGCACCGGACTGCCCGCTGATGAACGCCTCGACCTCCGGCGCCGTCCACTGCCACGGGTACAGGTTCGAGAACTCCACCATGCGCCGCACCAGCCGGAGCCGGTGGGCGATCGTGTCCCGCTTCAGGAACCGCACCCGCTGCTGGCGCGCCCAGCCCTCCAGCATCGCGTCCATCACCGCAGCCTCGGGATGCAGCAGACCAAGCCCGTCGACCAGGACGAGACGGGCTGCACCCTGCGCTTCGTGCCCTCCGGACGGCGTGACCACCGTTGCATCCAACACAACATTGAGTCATGCGCACAAGAGGGGCTTGTCAGGCGGCTGTGCGCCGCTCGAGACTCCTTCTCGGCCCACTCGAGTTACGCGGTAGTCCAGGGTGGTGAGACCTCGTCTGGATTCAACTCTGGTCGGACCCTTCGTTTCTTCAGCGGGTGCCTGAACGACCGGCCGTTGCATGGGAAGCGACGCGGCGACCCGGCTGCGGCGACCCGCCCCGGATCCCCGCCGCAGCTGCCGACACTCCGCGCCGGCGCGCGGACCTGCCCCCGGCCGGCGGGCCGTGCGGTAGGGTCGCACATACCGGGCAGTCGGTATGTGCGAGAGCGTCGAGGACGACGCCGACAGGAGGTACGCGTGCAGATCGTCGGAGCTGTGCTCGAGCGCTCGGGCAGCACCCCGCCGTTCGCCGCGTCGCGCCCCTTCCGGGTCTCGCGCCTCGAGCTCGACCCCCCCGGACCGGGCGAGGTGCTCGTGCGGATCGAGGCCGCCGGCGTGTGCCACTCGGACCTCTCCGTCGTCGACGGCAGCCGCGTCCGGCCCGTGCCGATGCTGCTCGGGCACGAGGCCGCGGGGGTCGTCGCTGCGCTGGGCGAGGGGCTCGGCGAGGGGTCCGGCGACGGGCCCGGGAACGGCGCCGACGACCTCGCCCTCGGCGACCGCGTCGTCCTAACGTTCCTGCCCCGGTGCGGCGCGTGCCCCGCGTGCGCGACCGACGGCCGCCTCCCGTGCGGACCGGGCAGCGCGGCCAATGCCGCCGGGACCCTGGTCGGCGGCGGCACGCGCCTGCACCGCGACGGCTCCCCCGTGCACCACCACCTCGGCGTCTCGGCGTTCGCGTCGCACGCCGTCGTGAGCCGGACGTCGGTCGTGCGCGTCGACCCCGACGTCCCGGCCGAGGTCGCGGCGCTGCTCGGCTGCGCCGTGCTCACGGGCGGCGGAGCGGTCGTCAACGCGGGCCGGCCCCGGCCCGGGGAGCCGGTCGTCGTCGTCGGGCTCGGCGGCGTGGGCATGGCCGCGCTGCTCGTGGCCGTCGCGCTCGGTCACGAGGTGACGGGCGTCGACCCCGTCCCGGAGAAGCTCGCGACGGCCCGGGAGCTGGGAGCCGCCGCCGCCCACACCCCGGTGGAGGCCGTCGACCGCGGCGTGCGCGCCCCCGTCGTCGTCGAGGCGGCCGGGTCGGTGCGCGCGTTCGAGACCGCGCTCGCCCTGACCGCCCCGGGCGGCACCACCGTGACCGTCGGGCTGCCGCCTCCCGACGCGCGCGCCGCCGTCTCGCCGCTCACGCTCACCGCCGAGGCCCGTACGGTCGTCGGCTCCTACCTCGGCTCCGCGGTGCCCGCGCGCGACATCCCCGCGTACGTCGACCTGTGGCGCGCCGGACGCCTGCCGCTCGAGCGGCTCGTGTCCTCGCGCGTCACGCTGGACGACCTCGACTCCGCCATGGACCGCCTCGCGGCCGGTGGCGAGCTCCGCCAGCTCCTCACGTTCGACGAAGGGACCACCCCGTGACGACTGCCCGCACCGCCCTCGTGACCGGCGCCGCCCGCGGCATCGGCGCCGCGACCGCCCGCCGGCTCGCCGCCGACGGGTACCAGGTCGCCGTGCTCGACCTGCGCGAGGCCGACGCCGAGGCGACCGCCGCCGCGATCCGGGAGGCGGGCGGCGCCGCGCTCGCCCTCGGGGCCGACGTGGCCGACGAGGAGGCGGTCACGGCCGCCGTCGCGCGCGTCGCGGACGAGCTCGGTCCGCCGACCGTCCTGGTCAACAACGCGGGGATCCTGCGCGACAACCTGCTGTTCAAGATGTCGGCCGACGACTGGGACGCCGTCCTCTCGGTGCACCTGCGCGGAGCGTTCCTCGTGAGCCGGGCCGTCCAGCAGCACCAGGTCGCGGCGCGCTGGGGGCGGGTCGTCAACCTGTCCAGCACCTCGGCGCTCGGCAACCGTGGGCAGGCCAACTACGCCGCCGCCAAGGCCGGGATGCAGGGCTTCACCAAGACGCTCGCGATCGAGCTCGGGCCGTTCGGGGTCACCGTCAACGCCGTCGCGCCGGGCGTCATCGAGACCGACATGATGCGCGCCGTCGCCGAGCGCACCGGAATGCCGTACGCCGACCTGCTGGCCGCCGCCGCGAAGGACGTCCCGGTGCGCCGGGTCGGGCAGCCCGAGGACGTGGCCGCCGCGGTGTCGTTCTTCTGCTCCGAGGGCGCGTCCTACGTCTCCGGCCAGGTCCTCTACGTCGCCGGGGGGCCGCGCGCATGACCGTCATCACCGTCGCCTCGCCCGCCTCCCTCGGCAGTGCCGTCGGGCAGACCGCCACCGGGGAGTGGCGGGTCGTCGACCAGGGACGCATCGACCTGTTCGCCGACGCGACCGACGACCACCAGTGGATCCACGTCGACCCCGAGCGCGCCGCCGCCGAGTCGCCGTTCGGCGGGCCCGTCGCGCACGGCTTCCTCACGCTCGCGCTGGTCCCCGCACTCACCGCCGGGCTGCTCGACGTGGGCGGGACCGCGATGGTCGTCAACTACGGGCTCGACCGCGTGCGGTTCCTGCAACCCGTGCTCGCGGGGTCCCGCGTGCGGGCGACCACGGTGGTCGAGAGCGCGGAGCCGACCGCGCAGGGCGTGCGCGTGTCGTCGACCGTGACCGTCGAGATCGAGGGCGCGCCGCGCCCGGCGCTCGTGGCGCGGACCATCGCGCTGTTCGTGCCGGCCTGAGGCGGTCGGGCCCGCCGGTGCACGCCGGCCACCCGGACCACCAGGAGGACTGGCGCCCTTGACGCGCGGCGGGACGCCGGGTGCCCGAGGACGCCTCAGCCCAGCGCCCGAGCGCCGATCACCGAGAGCAGCTGCAGCTTCTCGTGGCTCTCGCTCCCGGGGACCGCGGTGTAGACGAGCAGGAGGTGTGACTGCTGCGGGTCCAGCAGCGTCTGGCAGTGCAGCTCGAGCGCCCCGACCTCCGGGTGCACCAGGCGCTTGATCTCGGTGGGCCGGAGGCCGACCTCGTGGGTCTCCCACAGGAGCCGCAGCTCCTCGCTGCGCGCGAGGGCGAGGTCGGCGAGGCGTGCCGCCCGGGAGCCCGGCCCGCGGAGCGTCACGACGGTCCGCAGGTGCGAGGCGTAGAGCCGGGACAGGAAGGCGTGGTCCTCGGGCGGGTACAGCGCGCGGCTCGCCGGGTCCGCGAACCAGCGGTAGCCGAGGCTCCGGGACGGGCCGGTGTGCCCGGTGGCGTCGCCGGTCAGGGCGACACCGAGCGGCGTCTGCCGCAGGGTCTCCCCGAGCTCGGTGACGACCTCGGCGGCGGTGTCCGAGAGGCGGTCGAGGATGCGCAGCAGACCCGGGCTGACGTGCTCGCTCTCCGCGCCGCGGCCGGGGGGCCGGTGCCCGGCGAGGCGGAACAGGTGGTCGCGCTCGTCGAGGCTGAGGTGCAGCCCCTGCGCGATCGAGGCGACCATCTGCTCGGACGGCTTCGGCCCGCGCTCGCGCTCGAGGCGCGCGTAGTAGTCGGTCGACATGTGGCACAGCGCGGCGACCTCCTCTCGGCGCAGCCCGGCGGTGCGCCGGCGCCGGCCGCGTGGGAGGCCCACGTCGTCGGGCTGCAGCGCGTCGCGGCGGCTGCGCAGGAACTCCGCCAGCCCTGCCCTGTCGATCAACGTTCCCGTCCTCGGCTCATGTGCTGTTCCTACCGTCCGTGCGCCCGCGGAGCCACGGCCTGCCGATCCCCCCGTGAGCCCGCCGGTCGCCGGCCCCGTCCCGTCAGGCACGGATCGGGAGGCCCTGGATGCGTCGGTGCTGCGCGATGAGGCTGGCACCACACCCCGACCGACCGACCGAGGAGCATCCCGTGATCCAGCAGCCCGCCACCGCCTCCGTCCCCTCCTGGCCCGAGCACGCCGGTCCCGGCGGCGAGCCGTCCGGAGCCAGCGCGAGGGCCCGCCGCGTGCTCGGGCTGCCGGACGTCGAGGAGCAGTCCGCGGCGCGGGCCGCGGCGGCGCGGACGTGGGAGCGCGTCGGTGGACCGGTCGGGCTCGCCACGGCCGCCGCACCGACGATCGCCTTCGTCGCCGCCGACGCCGCCGCGGGGCTCGGCACCGCCTTCGTCGCCCTGGGGGTGACCGCGGTGCTCGCCTGCGCCGTGCGGCTCGCCCGCCGGGAGTCACCCGGGTCTGCGGTCGCCGGGCTGGTCGTCGCCGCGGTGTGCGCGGGGGTCGCGGCCCTCGCCGGCGAGGCGCGGGCGTTCTTCCTTCCCACCATGGTGCTGCCCGCCGTCTTCGTGCTCGCCTACGTCGTCTCGTTCGTGGTGGGCCGGCCGCTCACGGGCCTCATGGCCAACCGGTTGTCGGGCGGGCCGCGCGACTGGAGCCGGCACCGCGGCCTGCGGCGCGTCTACGTCGTCACCTCGCTGGTCGGGCTCGCGATGGCCACCGCGAACCTCGTGGTCCGGGTCGGGCTCTACCTCGCCGACGAGCCTGCGGCCCTGGCCGTGACCCAGGTCGCGGCGACCTCGCTGTTCGCCGCCCACTTCGCGGTGACCGTCGTGCTCGCACGCCGCGTCGCCGGCGCCCCGCTCGACGCACCCGTCCCCCCGGCACCCGTGCCGGCCTCCCGCTGACCGCGAGACCCCTCGCACCCCGACCCCTCGAACCCAGGAGCTCCGCCATGCCTCGCACCCCTCACCTGACCCTGCCCGACCTCACCGGCCGACGAGCGCTCGTCACCGGCGCCAGCGACGGCATCGGCCTCGGCATCGCCCGCAGGCTCGCTGCGGCCGGGGCCGAGGTGCTCCTTCCCGTCCGCAACCGGGCGAAGGGTGAGGCGGCCCTCGCCGCGATCCGCGAGGAGCACCCCGCCGCCCTCGTCTCGCTGCTCGACCTCGACCTCGCGTCGCTCACCTCGGTCGCGGCCCTCGGCGCGCGGCTGCGGGACGAGGGGCGCCCGCTCCACCTGCTGGTGAACAACGCGGGGGTCATGACGCCGCCGGACCGGCAGACCACGCAGGACGGGTTCGAGCTCCAGCTCGGCACGAACCACCTCGGCCACGTCGCGCTCGTCGCGCACCTGCTGCCGCTGCTCTCCGCCGGACGGGCACGGGTCACGTCGCAGGTCAGCGTCGCCGCGCGGTCCGGGTCGATGCACTGGGACGACGTCAACTGGGAGACCTCCTACGACGGGCGGCGCGCCTACGGCCAGTCGAAGGTCGCGTTCGGCCTGTTCGCGCTCGAGCTCGACCGGCGGAGCCAGGCCGGCGGCTGGGGCGTCACGAGCAACCTGTCCCACCCGGGGGTCGCCCCGACGAGCCTGCTGAGCGCGCGCCCGGAGCTGGGACGCGACCGCGACACCCCGCAGATCGCCCTGATCCGGAGGCTGTCGCGCGCGGGGATCCTGCTCGGGACCGTGGAGAGCGCACAGCTCCCGGCGCTGTACGCCGCGACGTCGCCGCAGGCCCGCGGTGGACGGCTCTACGGCCCCGACGGGCTCGGCAACCTCGGGGGCGGCCCGGCGGAGCACGCCCTGTACCGCCCGCTGCGCGACGCCGACGAGGCGGCCCGCGTCTGGCGGGTCTCCGAGGAGCTGGCCGGGGTGCCGCTCGCCCTGGACGCGGTCCGGTGACCGCCCGGGACGGCGTGGGAGCCGCGGAGGCACCGCGCCGTCCCCACGCCGACGGGCGGCGGGGATGCCGGCGGCAGACGTCCGCAGCTCAGCTCGTGCGCTCGAGCACCATCGCCATCCCCTGGCCGCCGCCGACGCACATCGTCTCGAGCCCGAGCGTCCCGTCGCGCTCCTGCAGGCCGTGCAGCAGCGTGCTCGTGATCCGGGCGCCGGTCATGCCGAACGGGTGGCCGACGGCGATCGCGCCGCCGTGCACGTTGAGCCGGTCGAGGTCCACGCCGAGCTCGCGCGCGGACGGCAGGACCTGCGCGGCGAACGCCTCGTTGAGCTCGACGAGGTCGAGGTCGCCGATCGACAGGCCCGCGAGCGCGAGCGCCCGCCGGCTCGCCTCGACCGGGCCGAGGCCCATGACCTCCGGCGACAGCGCGCTCACCCCGGTCGAGACGATGCGGGCGAGCGGCGTCAGGCCGAGCTCGTCGACGACCCGGTCGCTGACCACGACGACCGCGGCGGCGCCGTCGTTGAGCGGGCAGCAGTTGCCCGCGGTCACGGTGCCGTCCGGCCGGAAGACGGGGTCGAGGGCGGCGAGCGCCTCGACGGTGACGCCCCCGCGGGGACCGTCGTCCCGCGACACGACCGTGCCGTCCGCGAGCGTGACCGGCGTGATGTCGCGCTCCCAGAAGCCGCTCGCGATCGCCGCCTCCGCGCGGTTCTGGCTCGACGCGGCGTACTCGTCCTGGTCGCGGCGGGTCGTGCCGGTGCGCTGCGCGACGTTCTCGGCCGTCTGGCCCATCGCGACGTAGACGTCGGGCAGCTCGCCGTCGTCACGCGGGTCGTGCCACGTGCTGCCGCCCTTCGCGGACCGGGCCGTGCGCTCGACGGCCTCCGCGAACACCGGGTTGGTGAGGTCCTCGCCGGGGATGAAGTCGCTCGACCCGCGCGCGGCGTGGCTGACCGACTCGACGCCCGCGGACACGAAGACGTCGCCCTCGCCGGCCTTGATCGCGTGGAACGCCATGCGCGTGGTCTGCAGGCTCGACGAGCAGTACCGGTTCACGGTCGCGCCGGGCACGGTGTCGAGCCCGAGCAGCACCGCGACGACCCGCGCCATGTTCATGCCCTGCTCGCCGCCGGGCATGCCGCAGCCGAGCAGGAGGTCGTCGACGCGTGCCGGGTCGAGCGCCGGCACCTGGTCGAGCGCGGCGCGGACCATCGCCGCGGCGAGGTCGTCGGGGCGCAGGCTGCGCAGCGAGCCCTTGAACGCGCGGCCGATGGGTGAGCGGGCGGTGGCGACGACGTAGGCCTCGGGCATGGCGGGCGGTCCTCTCGTGGGTGACGACGGTGCGGACGGGCGGTGGCGGGCTCCGACGGTGGGTGGTGCGGGCGCCAGGAGGCCCCGGGCTGCGCGGTGCGGGCCGGTCAGACGAACGCGCCGACCCCCGTGATCGCGCGGCCGACGATGAGGTTGTTCATGTCGCGCGTGCCCTCGAACGAGTAGACGGCCTCGGCGTCGGCGAAGAACTTCGCGACCCCGTGGTCGAGCACGATGCCGTTGCCGCCGAGCAGCTCGCGGCACCACGCGACGGTCTCGCGCATGCGGCTCGTCGCGAACCCCTTGGCGAGCGCGGCGTGCTCGTCGCCCTGGCGGCCCTGGTCCTGGAGGCGCGACACCTGCAGGCACAGCGCGATGCTCGCGGTGATGTTGCCGAGGCACTGGGCCAGGCGGTCCTGCACGAGCTGGAACGACGCGAGCGGCCGGCCGAACTGCTGACGCTCGCCGACGTACCGCACCGCCGCCTCGTACGCGCCGACCGAGACGCCGACGGCCTGCCAGGCGACCTCGGCGCGCGTGAGCCGCAGCACGAGCGCGACCTCGCGGAACGAGTGGATGTTCGGCAGCCGGTCGGCCTCGTCGACGCGGACGCCGTCGAGCGTGATGTCGGCGTTCTGCACGATCCGCAGCGCCTGCTTGCGCTCGATCTTCGTGGTCGTGAAGCCGGGGGTCCCGCGGCGCACGAGGAAGCCCTTGACCTGGTTGTCGGCGACGTCGCGCGCCCAGATGACGACGACGTCGGCGAACGTCGCGTTCCCGATCCAGCGCTTGGCGCCGTTCAGCACCCAGGTGTCGCCGTGGCGCTCGGCGGTCGTGCGCAGCCCCTTGGAGGAGTCGGAGCCGGAGAGCGGCTCGGTGAGGCCGAACGCGCCGATGAGCTCGCCGCGGCCCATGGGCGGCAGCCACTGCGCGCGCTGCTCGGGCGACCCGCCGATCGCGATCGAGCTCATCGCGAGCCCGCTCTGCACCCCGACGAACGTGGCCGTGGACGGGTCGACCCGGCCGAGCTCGAGCGCCGCCCAGCCGCGCCACACGGCGCTGTTCTCGAACCGCTGCGTCTCGGGCCAGCTCGCGCCGAACATCCCGAGCTCGGCGAGCCCCGGGATGATCTGCGTCGGGAACTCGGCGCGGTCCCAGTAGTCGGTCGCGATCGGCCGGACCTCGCGCTCCATGAAGTCGCGCAGGCGCAGCGACGCCTCGAGCTCGACCGGGGTGAGCGCGTCCTGGAACGCGTAGAAGTCGGCGGCGAGGCGGTCGGTGCCGGGCACGACGTACGCGCCGGCGGCGGGTTCGGCCGGCCCGGTCGCGGCGCCGTCCGTCGTGGCGGTCCCCGCCTCGACACCGTCGACGACGGCGCCCTCGACCGTGGCGGCGTCGGCCGCGGTGCTGTCCGTGGCGGCGTGGTCCGTCGTGGCGGTGTCGGTCATCTCGGCCCTCGATCGTCGTCGATCGGCGCGCTGCGCCCCGGTGCGCACGCGTCCCGCCGCCAGGGTTGCATCATTCGCGAGAATGTTGCAACCCCCTCGGCGACCGGGGTTAGAGTGCGGCGCATGACGCTCCCCACGCACCGGAGCACGCTCGCGCGGGTCGGCACCGCGGTCGCGCCGTCCTGGCTGTCCGAGCGCCTCGAGGACGGCGCGCACGAGGACGCCGTCCGGGCGTTCCGGTTCGCGCGCGAGACGTTCATCGCCGGCGAGCGCATCGACATGGGCCGGCTCGCGACCCGCCTCGGTGTCGACCGCACGTCGCTGTTCCGCTGGGTCGGCAACCGCGACGCGCTGCTGTCCGAGGTCCTGTGGTCGCTCGCCGTCCCGACGCTCGAGCAGGCCGATGCCGCGACGCACGGCCGCTCCGGCGCCGACCGGGTCGTCGCGATCCTCACCTCGTTCGCGCACGACCTCATCACCGCCGACTACTTCCGGTCGTTCCTGCGCCGCGAACCGGCGCGGGCCCTGCGCCTGCTGACGACCAACGGCAGCGAGATCCAGCGCCGCTACGTCGCCGTCGTCGAGCAGCTCGTCCGCCAGGAGCTCGGCGACCGGCCGTTCGGGCGCGACATCGCCCCGGGTGACCTCGCCTACCTGCTCGTGCGGGTCTCGGAGTCGTTCACGTACGCCGACCTGATCACGGGCGACGCACCGAGCGCCGAGCGCGCCCGCGCCGCGTTCGACCTGGTCCTGCGCCCCGAGGAGCCCCGATGACCTACGGCCACCGCGCGCCGTTCCCGACCCGCTGGAACGACAACGACCAGTACGGGCACGTCAACAACACCGTCTACTACGAGGCGATGGACACGACGGTGAACGTCTGGATGATCGGCGCCGGGCTCGACCCCCTCGGCGGCGACCGGATCGCGCTGTGCGTGTCGTCGTCGTGCGACTTCCGGGCGCCGGCGTCGTTCCCGGAGCCGCTGGCGGTCGGCCTGCGCGCCGGGCGGGTAGGGACGACGAGCGTCACGTGGGAGCTCGGCATCCTGCGCGCGGACGAGCCGGAGCCGATCGCGACCGGCCGGTTCGTGCACGTGTTCGTCGACCGGGACTCGCGCCGCCCGGCGCCGATCCCCGAGCCGATCCGGGCAGCGATCGAGCGGGAGCTCGTGGTCCGATGACGACGCCCGCCGACCACGACGCGTACATCGCCGCGGCACCCGAGCCCTTCCGGCCCGCGCTGACGCACCTGCGCGCGCTCCTGGCGCGGACCCTGCCGGACGCGGAGGAGATCGTGGCGTACGACATGCCCGGGTTCAGGGTCGACGGCGCGGTCGTCGCGAGCTATGCGGCGTTCAGCAGGCAGTGCGGGCTGTACGTCCTCCCGGGCGCCATCACGGCTCACGCCGGGGAGATCGCGGCCGCCGGCCTGAAGGCGACCAAGACCGGCATCACCTTCTCGCCGCGCAGGCCGATCCCCGACGACCTGGTCGAACGGCTGGCGCGGACGTCGCGGGAGGACGCCGGGGCCTGAGGCCTGCACCTGCTCCCTCACCCCGGTCCACCAGATGAGTCGGACGACAGGGGTGGCGCAGGCCGCACAACTGCGTCTACCGTAAACCGTATCCGGCGGACGCAGAGGTTCGCCCCACTGAGAGGACGACTCATGCGCACCACCGTCGCCGCCGTGTACGCCTCGCTCGACGGGGTCATCGACCACCCCGAGAAGTGGTCGCTCCCGTACTTCAACGAGCAGGCCGCGGCGTACCAGACCGACCTGGTGAGCCGAAGCGACGTCCTGCTGCAGGGCCGGAGGACGTACGAGGGGTTCGCCCCGTACTGGAACGCCCCGTCGGACGACGCCTACAACCACCGGATGTACGAGATCCCGAAGGTCCTCGTCTCGCGGACGCAGACCGAGGGCACCTGGCACAACACCACCACGGTCGCCGACGACCCGGTCGCCGCCGTCGAGAAGCTCCGGATCGACGGCGACGGCCACATCCTGACCTACGGCTTCGGGTCGATCGCGTACGCGCTGGCGGAGGCCGGCCTGCTCGACGAGGTGCACTTCTGGGTGCACCCCGTCCTGGCCCGGACCGCGGACCGTGAGGACCTGCTGTTCAGCCCGGCGGACGCGCTCGTCCGCTTCGCACACGCCGGGACGACCACGCTCGACACCGGCGTCACGATCCTGCGGCTCGTCGCGGAGCCACGTGCCTGACGGGTCCGACGACGCCCCCAGGGCGCCGCACGAGGGCCTCGCGCGGCTGCTCTGGGGCGAGCCCGTCGTCCCGGCGCGCGGTCCGCGACCCTCGCTCGACCTGGCCCGGATCGCCGTCGAGACGATCGCCGTGGCGGACGCCGACGGCCTGCACGCCGTCTCGATGCAGAAGGTCGCGGACCGCCTCGGGGTCTCGAAGATGGCGCTGTACCGGTACGTCGGCAGCAAGGACGAGCTCGTCGCCGTCGCGGTCGAGCAGGCCGTCGGCGTGCCTCCCGAGGTGGACGTGGACGACGACTGGCGGGCGGCCGTCGTGGCGTGGGCGGCCGACCTCCGGGAGACCTGGCTCGCGCACCCGTGGCTCCCGGCCGCGACCGTCGGCAACCGCCTGATGGGGCCGCGCGAGATCGCGTGGAGCGAGGCTGCCGCGGGAGCGCTCGAGGGCAGCGGGCTGACCGGGGACGCGCTCCGGGCGGTCATCACGCTCCTCTTCTCGCACACGCGGTCGACGCTCTCGCGCGAGCTCGCCGGGACGCAGTACTGGACGACAGCCGACGACGTCGGGGCGGAGATGCGCTCGCTGCTGCGCGAGAGCGGCGCTGCGTTCCCGCGGATCCGCGCGGCGGAGGCCGCCGGCGTCGCCGGGTTCGACGCGTGGCGCTTCGGTCTCGACGTGATCCTCGACGGCATCGGGGCGCGGGTGCGTGGCACGGAGGAGCACGCCTCCGACCACTGAGCCCCCGGAGCGGGGCGGCGCGGGGCGGAGCGGGGCGGGGCGGCGCGGGGCGAGGTTGGCGCTGCGCGGCGGACCTCCGCATACCGACTGTCCGGTATGCTGCTCGGGACGGGCATCGGCGCCCGTCCCGAGCACGGAGGTGGCAGCGCATGACGCAGCCGGTCCCGGACACTGCCGCCACGGCGGTCCCCGCGCTGCCCCGACCCCCTGCCGCACCACGCTCCCCGGAGCCGCCGACCATGGCCGCGGGCCGCACGGAGGACGTCGCACCCGCGGACCTCCCCGTGGAACCCTCCGCACCGCCGCTCCCCGGTCTCGACGTCGCCCGCCTCGACTCCTGGCTCCGCCGCACGCACCCCCACCTCGCGACCGACGAGCCGCTGCGCGCGACCCTGTTCGCGGGCGGCCGCAGCAACCTCACGTACCGGGTCGACGGCGCGCGCGTCCCGCTGGTGCTGCGCCGCCCGCCGCTCGGCCACGTGCAGGAGACCGCGCACGACATGGCCCGCGAGCACCGCGTGATCCACGCGCTCGGAAGCACCCGCGTCCCGGTTCCCGCGACCGTCGACCTCGTCGAGGACACCGACGGCAGCGCCGGGACCGGGACGCCGTTCTTCGTCATGGAGCGCGTCGAGGGCGAGGCGATCTCCGACCCCGCGCAGAACGCCGCCTACTCCCCCGCCGAGCTCCGGGCCGTGAGCCTCGAGCTCGCCGAGCTGCTCGCCGAGCTGCACGCCCTCGACCCCGCGTCGGTCGGGCTCGCGGACCTCGGCCGCGCCGACGGCTACCTCGGCCGGCAGCTGCACCGCTGGGGCCGGCAGTACGACGGCTCCCGCTCGCGCGACCTCCCGGCGCTCGACGCGCTGCAGGAGCGCCTGCGCGAGCACGTCCCCGAGACCGCGCGGACGGGGCTCGTGCACGGTGACTACCGGCTCGACAACGCGCTCGTCGCCCGGGCGGGCGGCGTGCACGTCGCCGCCGTGCTCGACTGGGAGATGGCCACCCTGGGCGACGCCGCCGTCGACCTCGGGATGCTCGGCCTGTACTGGGACATCCGCCGGATAGCGCCGCCCGACGGCCTGACCGCGAGCGCCGTCGACCCCGCCGCCGGCTACCCGGACTTCGCCGAGCTCGCCGACGCGTACGCCGTGCGGCTCGGCTCGTCGGTCCCGGAGCTGTCCTGGTACCGCGCGTTCGCCGCGTACAAGCTCGCGGTGATCCTCGAGGGCGTGCACTTCCGGTTCCGCGCGGGCGAGACCGTGGGCGAGGGCTTCGACGCGATCGGCGCGATGGTCCTCCCGCTGGCCGACGAGGGCCTCGCGCGCCTCGACGGCGCGAGCTGAGGGGGCGGACGTGGACTTCGCGTACGACGAGCGGACCCGGGACGTGCTCGCGCGCACGCGCACGTTCCTCGACGAGCACGTCCTGCCCGCCGAGCCGGTGCTCGACGCGCAGGTCGCCGCGACGCCCGACGAGTGGGGCCCGCGCCCGGTGGTCCGCGAGCTCCAGGAGGTCGCGCGGGCGCAGGGCCTGTGGAACCTGTTCCTGCCGGGGCCGCGCGGTGCCGGGCTGACGAACCTGCAGTACGCGCCCGTCGCCGAGGCGCTCGGCCGCAGCCCCCGCCTGGGTCCGGTCGCGACCAACTGCGCGGCGCCCGACACCGGCAACATGGAGCTCCTCGCCGAGTTCGGCACCCCCGAGCAGCAGGAGCGCTGGCTCGAGCCGCTGCTGGCCGCGCGGACCCGCTCGGCGTTCTGCATGACCGAGCCCGGCGCCGCGTCGTCGGACGCCACGCAGATCGCGACCCGCATCCGCCGCGACGGCGACCACCTCGTCGTCACGGGCCGCAAGTGGTGGTCGACCGGCGCGATGAACCCCGACGCGACGCTGCTCGTCGTGATGGGCGCGACCGACCCCGACGCGCCGCGGCACCGGCAGCAGAGCATGGTGCTCGTCCCGCGCGACACCCCGGGCGTGCGTGTCGTGCGCCCGCTGACCGTGCTCGGCTACGACGACCGGGACCACGGCGGGCACGCCGAGATCGCCTTCGAGGACGTGCGCGTCCCCGCGTCGGCGCTGCTCGGCGGGGAGGGCGACGGGTTCGCGATCGCGCAGGCCCGGCTCGGGCCGGGGCGCATCCACCACTGCATGCGCGCGCTCGGCATGGCGGAGCGGGCGCTCGACCTGGTCCGCGAGCGCGCCGCGTCCCGCTCGCCGTTCGGGCGGCCGCTCGCCGAGCAGGGCGTCGTCCGGGAGTGGGCCGCGGAGTCGCGCATCCAGGTCGAGGCGCTGCGCCTGCTCGTGCTCAAGACGGCCTGGCTCATGGACACGGTCGGCAACCGCGCGGCGATGACCGAGATCCAGGCGATCAAGATCGCGGTCCCGCGCGCGGTGCAGCAGGTCGTGGACCGCGCTATCCAGGTGTTCGGCGCGGCCGGGCTCTCCGACGACCAGCCGCTCGCCGCGATGTACGCCGCGGCCCGGTCGCTGCGGATCGCCGACGGGCCCGACGAGGTCCACCTCTCCTCGCTCGGGAAGGCGGAGCTCCGACCACGCCCGACGTGACGCCGCCGACGGCACGCCGCTCCGCTCCACCCCCCACCGCACCGCCCGCCCCACCGCACCGCACCGCACCGCTCGTCCCGCACCGCACCGCTCGCCCCGCACTCCCCCGCCGAAGTCACGCCGCAGTCACCGCACGCGAAGGGACCCCGAGATGACCGCCGAGCTCGACCCGATCCTCACCGGCCCCGGCCACGGCACGCTGTCCGTCGCCGCGATCCTCGCCGAGACCGCCCGCCGCCACCCGGACCGGGTCGCGTTCCACGTCGGTGACGCGGCGCTGACCTACGGCCCGCTGTGGGACCGCACGCGTGCGTACGCGGGTGCGCTGCGCGACCGCGGCGTCGGCCCGGGCGACCGCGTCGCGATGCTCGTGCCGAACGTGCCCGACTTCGCGCGCGTCTACTACGCGATCCTGTCGCTCGGCGCGGTCGTCGTCCCCGTGCACCTGCTGTTCAAGGCGCAGGAGATCGAGTACGTGCTCGGTGACAGCGACGCGACGCTGCTCGTCGCCGCGGCCCCGATGCTCGGCGAGGCGCTGCCCGCCGCGGCGGCGGCCGGCGTCCCCGTCGTGACCGTCCTGGTCCCCGACACGCACGTCGCCGCCGTCCCCGCCCCGCGCCTCGAGGACGAGGCCGACGCCGCGGAGCCCGTGCGCACGTACGCGTCGGTCAACCCGCTCGCGCCGGCCACGGTCCTGTACACGAGCGGCACGACGGGCCGCCCCAAGGGCGCCGTGGCCTCGCACCTGGCCCTCGTCGAGCAGGTGCACGTCACCCTCCTCGACACGGCGGACATCCGGCCCGACGACGTGGTCTTCGGCGGGCTGCCGTTCTTCCACACGTTCGGCCAGTCGGCCGTGCTCAACACCGCGTTCCGCCGCGGCGCCGCGATCGTGCTGCTCCCCCGGTTCGACGCCGACGAGGCGCTCGCGCTGCTCGTCAAGCACCGCGCGACGGTGTTCACGGCGGTCCCGACGATGTTCCTCGGCATGGTCCAGGCCGCCGCGCGCACCCCCGACCGGCCCCCGCTCAAGTACGCGGTCTCGGGCGGCGCCGCGCTACCGGTCGCGCTGCTCGAGGCGTTCGCCGCGGCGTTCGGCGCCGAGGTGCACGAGGGCTACGGGCTGACCGAGACGGCGCCGACGGTGTCGTTCAACTACGTCGGCGAGCCCATCCGGCCCGGCACCGTCGGGCGGCCGCTGTGGGGCGTCGACGTCGAGATCGCGGACTCCGAGGTCGAGGAGCGGATCGTGCTGCTCGGGCCGGGCGAGCTCGGCGAGGTCGTGGTCCGCGGCCACAACCTGTTCAAGGGCTACCTGGGCAACCCCGAGGCGACCGCGGCCGCCGTCGTCGACGGCTGGTTCCGGACCGGCGACCTCGGCACCGTCGACGCCGAGGGCATCGTCACGATCGTCGACCGCAAGAAGGACATGATCGTCCGCAACGGCTACAACGTGTACCCGAGCGAGGTCGAGGACGCGATGGTGCGCCACCCCGCCGTCGCGCAGGCCGCGGTGTTCGGCGTCGAGGACGAGGCGCACGGCCAGGAGGTCCACGCCGCCGTCGTGCTCATGCCCGGCCGCACCGCGACCGCGCAGGAGGTCGTCGACTTCACGCGCGAGCGGATCGCCGCCTACAAGTACCCGCGCGTCGTGCACCTCGTCGAGACGCTGCCGCTCGGCGGCTCGGGCAAGGTGCTCAAGCGCGAGCTCGTCGCGCAGTACTCGACGCCGGCCGCGGAGCACGTCCCGGGCTGACCCGACCGCGACCGGCAAGTGCCCCGCCCAGCGGTTCACCGGCCTTCATCCAGCCCGGCGAGGACCACTGGCACGGCGCGACGAGCGCCGCGCGACCTACCGGGACACGCCGGGCCCCCGCCGTCACGCGCCCTGCAGGCGCTCCACAGACCGCGCGAGCCACTCCGCCAGGAGGGCCCGCTCGGCGTCGCTCAGCCCGGGGAGGTCGTCGAGCACCGTCCCGAAGGTCACGGCCACGGTGGTGGTCCTGGTCGCCTCGGGAGCGGCCGGCTCGTGCGCGACGACGCTCGCGAGGACGGCGTCGAGCATCGCGTCCGCGAGGCCCGGGTCCCGCTCGCCCGCGGGCACCTCCAGGAGCGCGAGCACGGTCCCGTTGCCGGCCGCGTGGATCATCGCGAGCGCACGCTGCTCGCTCACCCGCAGGAGCCCGGCGACGGCGAGCGCGTGGACGCGGGCGCGCAGCACCTCGATCCCGCGCGCCGTCGCCGGGGACCGGCCGGGCGAGCGGTGCGTGGCGAGCAGGCGGTACAGCTCGGGGTTCGCGAGCCCGAACTCGACGTGCGTGCGCCACCCGGCCCGCAGGTCCGCCACCGGGTCGCCCTCCGACGCGCTCGCCGCGGCCTTGGTGTCGACGTACGCCGCCATGACGTGCTCCGCGAGCGCGTCGACGAGCCCGTCCTTGTCGCCGAACAGACGGTAGATCGTCGGCGGCTGCACGCCCGCCGCCGAGGCGACGGCCCGCGTCGTGACCGCGGCGGCGCCGTCGTGACGCAGGAGGCGCTCGGCCTGCTCCAGGATGCGGGCCCGTGCGTCGTCCCGCGGATCGGGCACGGGGTCGGGCTCGGGTGACATGGATCAAGGGTAACGCCCGCGGCGTACCACTGAATTTCCAGTGATAACGTGATGCGAGTTCCACTGGTTCAACGAGAGGTGCCGTCATGATCGTCCTCACCGGCGCGACCGGTCAGCTCGGGTCGCAGATCGTCGAGCGCCTGCTCGAGCGCGTGCCCGCGCACACCGTCGGGGTCAGCGTCCGCGACCCCGCGAAGGCCACGGACCTCGCCGAGCGCGGCGTGCGCGTCCGGGCCGGCGACTTCACCGACCCCGCCGGCCTGCGGCACGCCTTCGAGGGCGCCGAGCAGGTGCTCGTGGTCTCGGCCGCCATCCGGGGCCCCGGTGCGGCCGAGGCGAACCGGGCCGCCGTCGACGCCGCCCACGCAGCCGGCGCCGCGCGGGTCCTCTACACGAGCCACCAGGCGGCCTCGGCGACCTCGCTGTTCTCCCCGCAGGCCACGCACGCGGCGACCGAGGCGCACCTCGCCGGGCTCGGCGTCCCGTTCACCGCGCTGCGCAACGGGTTCTACGCCGACACCCTGCGCTTCTCCGTCGGGGACGCACCGAGGACCGGCCTCCTCGTCGCACCCGAGGACGGACCCGTGTCCTGGACCGCGCACGCCGACCTCGCGGAGGCTGCCGCGCTCGCGCTCACGGACGCAGGGGCGCTCGACGGCGTCACCCCGCCGTTGACCGCGGCCGAGGCGCTCGACCTGCACGCCGTCGCGCAGCAGCTCAGCGAGGTCCTCGGGCGCACCGTCCGACGCGTCGTCGTGAGCGACGAGGAGTGGAAGGAGGCGGCCGTCGAGCGCGGCATGCCCGTCGCAGCGGCCGACTTCACGCTCGGCATGTACCGCGCGGCCCGCCGCGGGGAGTTCGAGGTGACCGACCCGACCCTGGGGACGCTCCTCGGTCGGCGCCCCACACCGGTGCGCTCGGTGCTCGAGACGATCGCCGGCGCCTGACACCTCCCACCCGCGAGGTCAGCAGCCACCGCGTGGGCCGCGCGACCGTGCACCCGGCCGCCGAGCGGTGAGCGGTCAGCGTGAACGGCGGGCGGTGAGCGTCCGTCGAGGTGGGTACGCCGCGCCGCACGCGTCATCAGAACGACCGACGACCCTGCACGTCCACCGCGGCAGGGTCGTCGTCGTGCCCGAGACCCGTGCCCCCGGAGGTCCCCGATGACGTCCACCGCCCCCGCCGCGCCCACGACCACGCCCACCCGCATCACGTCCCTGGACGTCCTGCGCGGCGTCGCCATCCTCGGCACGTTCGCGTCGAACGTGTGGCTGTTCGCCCACCCCGGCGGGCCCACCGCCTGGTTCGCCGGCGGCGGGCCGGCGCCGGACGTCGTCGAGACGGCGCTCCGGACGCTCGCCAACGGCAAGTTCCTCGCGCTGCTCACGCTGCTGTTCGGCATCGGCATCGAGCTGCAGTACCGCTCGGCGGTGCGCCGCGGCTCCCCGTGGCCGGGCCGGTACCCGGTGCGGGCGGCGATCCTCTTCGTCGAGGGGCTCCTGCACTACGTGCTCGTGTTCGAGTTCGACGTCCTCATGGGCTACGCCGTCGCGTCGTTGCTGGTGGCGTACCTCGTCGGGCGCAGCGACCGGGTGGTGCACGCGTGGATGGCGGTGGTCGGCGGCCTCTACCTGCTCGGCATCGGGGCCGTCACGGCGCTGCTGCTCGTGCTGCCGGGCGGGCCGGCGGTGCCGGAGCCGGCCGTGGCGTCGACGGCGAGCTGGTGGGAGCAGGTCCTCGTGCGGCTCGACAGCGCCGGGCTCTACCGGATCGAGCTCGTCCTGATCGTGCCGTCCGCCACGGTGCTGTTCCTCCTGGGCTCGCGGCTGCTGCGCGCGGGCGCGCTCGACGACACCCCCGCCGGCGCGCGGATCCGCCGACGCCTCATGCTGCTCGGCTTCGGGGTCGGCGCGCCGCTGAACCTGGTGACCGCGTTCGCCGGCCCGGCCTGGGTGCTCGTCGACCGGTACGTGCTCCCCCCGCTGGTGGCCCTCGGCCTGCTCGGGCTGATCACCGGGATCGTCCTGCGCAGCCGCGGGGGTGCGCCGCGCCGTGCCGTCGCCGCCGTCGGCCGCACCGCGCTGTCCTGCTACGTGCTGCAGAACGTGCTCGCGAGCGTCCTCTGCTACGACTGGGGCCTCGGGCTGGCCACCCGGTTCGCCGACGCCCGGCCCTGGTGGGTCGTCGGGCTGTGGGCCGTGGTCTCGCTCGCGCTCGTGCTGTTCGCGACCGCCTGGCTGCGGCACTTCGAGCGTGGACCGCTCGAGCTGCTCGTCCAGCGGGTCTACGCGCGGCCGCCGCACGCACCCGCGCAGCCGGAGACGTCACCCGTCGGCGACGGCCACGCGCGCTGCTAGTGTCCCGCGGTGCAGAGAACACGGGCCTACCGCCCGCTCGTCGGTGTGGTCCTCGCGGGGCTCCTGCTGTGGTTCGCGGCGGGCGTCCTGCACGTGGTGCTGAGCCGGGCCGGCACCCCGCCTGGGCTCGTCGGGTTGCTGGCTCCGTCCACGGCGATGCGAGGCCCGGCCCACATCCTCGCCACGGCGTCCTTCGTGGGGCCGGAGAGCGTCGCCGTGTTCGTCGTCGTCCTCGCGGTGCTCGCTCGGCCGGTGCTGCGCGCGCGGTCCGCCGGAGCCGGTGCGCGGGTGCTGGGCGTGTGGTTCGCCGCCATCGTGGCGGGCCTCGCCCCGGTGCTCGTGACCACGGCGACCGCCCTCCTCCGTCTCGACGACTCGCTGCTCGCCCGCGAGGGGTGGGTGACGGTCCTGGCGTACGGCTACGCGGAGCCGCTGCGCACGGGGTGCGCGTGGGGCCTCACCTACGGGTGGCTCGTCGGGCTCGCGGCCGTCGCACTCCTCCGGCGCGACACGCGGGCGCCCGGCGGGCAGCGACGCCCGCCGCAGCCGCGCCCGGCTGCCCTGGTGGCGGGCGTCGTCGCCGGCGGCCTGTCGGCGCTCGGGTGGTTGCTCGCCGCCGCGGCGGACTCGCAGGTCGTCGAGGCGCTCGCCCGGCTGGCCCCGACGACCGGGCGGGATCCCGGCACCACCCTCCTGCTCGAGCTCGCGTGGACGCTGCCCGTCACCACGGCGGCCGGCCGGCCGTTCCCGCTCGTCCTGCTGAGCGGCGTGCTCGTGGGCGTGGTCGTCGGTGCGCTGACCTGGCTCGCCGTCCGCGGCACCGACCGCACGGCCCGTCTGCTCCCGTTCCTCTGCGTCTGGGCGGCGGCCGTCGTCGGGACGGGGCTCGGTGCGCTGCCGACCGCCCTCGCCGGGCACGGGTTCTCCCCGCAGGGCGACGAGCGGTGGATGACGGTCCAGTCGCTGCTCCGCAGCCCGACGGACGGCGGTGCCGCCGGCGCGCTGGGCGGCTGGGTCCCCGCGCTCGCCGTGCTCGCGGTGCTGGCGTGGCTCGGTCGTGCTGCGCCGGTCGAGGACACGCCGGTCGAGGACGCGCCGACCGATCCGGCGCCGGCTCCCGCGGACGGCGCCGGGGACGTGTCGCGCCCGGCCTGACGCTACTCGCGGGCAGCCGCCACGGCGTCGGGCACGGCGGTCTCGTCCGCGGTGGTCTCCACCGGAGCGGCGTGCCGTCCCGCCCGCCGCGCCGCGCGCCGGTCGGCACGCCGCTCCTTGCGCCGCTCGACGAGCACGTACAGCGCGGGGACCACCAGCAGCGTGAGCAGCGTCGAGGAGATCAGCCCGCCGATGACGACGAGCGCGAGCGGCTTGCTGATGAACGCCCCGCCGCCCGTGAGCCCGAGGGCCATGGGCGTCAGCGCGAACACCGTCGCGAGCGCGGTCATGACGATCGGGCGCAGGCGCTTGCGGGCGCCCTCGCGCACGGCCTCGTCGAGCGACCGGCCGCGCTCGCGGTACTGGTTGATGAGGTCGATGAGCACGATCGCGTTCGACACGACGATGCCGACCAGCATCAGGGCCCCGATCAGGGCGGGGACCCCGAGCGGCGTGCCGCTCACGAGCAGCGCGACGATGGCGCCGGTGGCGGCGAACGGCACGGACACCAGCAGGATCAGCGGCTGCACGAGCGACCCGAACGTCGCGACCATGACGACGTAGACGATCGCGATGGCGACGAGCAGCGCGAGGCCGAGGTCCGCGAACGCGTCCTGCTGCTGGCTCGCGACGCCGCCGACCTCGACGTCGACGCCGGCCGGGAGGTCGAGCCCGTCGACCGCGGCCTGGAGCTCGCGCGTCAGCGAGCCGACGTCCTGCGTCGCGGGCGTGACCCGGACCGTCGCGGACCGCTCGCCGTCGACGCGCGTGACGGATGTCGGGACCTGCACCGCCTCGACCGCGGCGACGTCGGTCAGCGGCACGAGGCCCTGGGCCGACGGGACGACGAGCGCCTCGATCTCGGCGCGCGTGGCGGGTGCGGTGCCGGACGACACGACGACCTCGAGCGGGCCGTCGCCCAGGTCGAGCTCGCCGATCGCGCGGGCGGGGTTCATCGCCGCGGCGACGACACCGGAGACGACGGTCTCGGAGAGGCCGAGCCCGGCGGCCGCCTCCCGGTCGACCGTGACCTGCAGGACCTCCTGCTCGCCCGCGAGGTCGTTGGCGACCTCCGCGGCGCCCTCGACGTCACGGACCGCCTCGTGCACCGAGTCCGCAGCCGCCGCGAGGTCGTCGCGGTCGGTGGCCCGGACGGCGATGTCGACCGTCGACGAGCCGAACCCGCCCTCGCTGCCGGCGACGTTGATCGCGGTGACGGGCGCCGCGACGAGCGGCTCGACGGCCGCGCGGACGTCGTCCTGCGCGGCCACGCCGTCGGCGTCCCCGTCGAGCGTGATCGCGAACGACGCGGAGGGCGTGCTGCCGCCGCCGCTGAACGCCGCCGCGGCCGCGTCGCCGGTGCCGACGGTCGTCTGCACGCTCTCGATCGCGTCGACCCCGGCCAGGGCGTCCTCGACCTCGCGCGCCGCGGCGTCCTGCGCCGCGAGCGACGTGCCGACCTCGAACCGCTGCGTCACGGTGACGGTGTTCTGGCCGCTGTCGCCGATGAAGTTCGTCTCGAGCCGCGGCACGAGCCCGAGCGTCCCGACGAGCACGACGACGGCCACGCCGATCGTCATCCACGGGCGGCGCAGCGCCGCCGCGAGCGACGGGACGTACGCGCGCTGCCACAGCCCGCGACGCTCCTTCGCCTCGGCGGCCTCGCGCGCTGCGGCGGCGCCGGCCTCGGTGCCGTCGACCTCGCCCGGCGAGCGCACGAACCAGTACGCGAGCACCGGCACGATCGTGAGCGCGACGAGCAGCGACGCGAGCATCGCGATCGCCACGGTCACGGCGAACGGCCGGAACAGCTCGCCGACCATGCCGCCCACGAGCGCGATCGGCAGGAACACCGCGACGGTCGAGATCGTCGACGCGGCGATCGCGCCACCGACCTCGCGGACCGCGGTGAAGATCGCGGCGGTCTTCTCCTCGCCGTAGGACAGGTGCCGCTTGATGTTCTCGATGACGACGATCGCGTCGTCGACCACGCGCCCGATCGAGATCGTCAGGGCGCCGAGCGTGAGGATGTTGAGGGTGTACCCGGTCGCGTCCATGACGATGAACGTCACCGCGAGGGACAGCGGGATCGACACTGCGGAGACCAGCGTCGCGCGGATCGAGGCGAGGAACACGAGGATGACGACGACGGCGAACACGAGCCCGAGGCCACCCTCGGTCGCGAGCCCCTCGATGGACTCCTCGATGAACGGCGCCTGGTCGAACACGACCGCGGTGCGCACGCCCTCGGCCTCGAGCGCGGGGCCGAGGTCCGCGAGCGCGTCCTGCACGGCGTGCGACACGTCGACCGTGTTGCCGTCGGGGGTCTTGGTGATCGCGACGCCGAGCGCCGGGGAGCCGTCGAGCCGCGAGTAGGACGTCGGGTCCTCGGGGGCGACCGTGACGGTCGCGACGTCGCCGAGCGTGCCGGCGCCGAGCGGCAGGGCCTCGAGGTCCTCGACGGAGCCGAGGCGTGAGCCGGCCTGCACCGAGTACGTCCGGTCGCCCTCGGTGAGCGTGCCGACGGGGAGCACGACGCCGTAGTCGGCGAGCAGGTCGGAGACGGCCGTCGGGTCGACGCCCGCGACGGCGACGCGCGCGGCGTCGAGCTCGACGAGCACCTGGTCGGCGGTGCCGCCCGTGACGGCGACCGTGCGGACGCCCTCGATGTCCTCGAGCGCGGGCACCACGACGGTCTCGATCGTCGCCGCGAGCGCGCTCGTGCCGGAGTCGCCGCCCTCGTCGGACGCCGCCGCGAGCTGGATCACCGGCAGGTCGTCGAGCGAGCCGGTGATGACGGTCGGCTCGACGCCCTCGGGGAGCTGGGTCTGCAGGCGGGAGATCGCGGTCTGCAGGCGCTGCGTCACCGCATCCAGGTCGGTGCCGTACTCGAGCTCGACGGTCGTCAGGCCGAGCCCGGTCGAGGCGGTCGACGTGATCGACTCGATGTCCGGGATCGCGCGGACCGCGGCCTCGACGGGCTCGACGACCCCCTGCTCGACGACCTCGGGCGACGACCCCGGGTAGACCGAGACGACGACCGCGACGGGCAGCTGCAGCGACGGGATGAGCTCCTGCTTGAGCTGTCCGACGCTCAGGACCCCGAAGACGGCGATGGCGAACGTCGCGAGCGCGACGACGGCACGGTTCGCCAGGGAGAGACGGGCGAGACGGGACACGGGGGCCTCCGGGTCAGGGCGCAGCGGGCGCTGCGGCACGGCACAGCAGGAAGGACGGGTACGGGTGGCACTCGACGCGGCGTCCTCGGCGCGGTCGTTAGCCTAACGCGAAGGATCGCCCCGGTGTTCCCGTAGCCTTCGGCCCATGACCGACGACCCGCGCGCGCACCTCGTGGAGCAGTTCGCGCAGGCGCACGCCGCGCTCGACGACGCGTTCCTCACGTCCCGGCTGCGCCCGCTGCTCGAGACCACGCTGACCGTCCAGCAGCTCCGCGCGCTCGGCCTCGTCGCGACGGGCGGTGCCACCACGACCCACGCGCTCGCCGAGGCGCTCGACGTCTCCGCCGCGACCGTCTCGGGCGTCGTCGACCGGCTCGTCGGCGCGGGGATGGTCGAGCGGCACGCGGACCCGCACGACGGCCGCGTCCGTGTGCTGGCCCCGACCGACGCCGGCACCGCGACGCTCCGCCACCTGCTCACGCTCCCGATGGACGCCGAGCTGGAGGTCCTCGCGGAGCTCGACGTCGACGACCTGGCGGCGCTCGTCCGCGGCATGTGGGCGCTCGCCGAAGCGGCCCGCCGGTCCGTCCCGCAGGCGCCGCCCGCCGGCTGACGAGCCCGGCGACGCTACCCCGCGTCCCCCGCGAACTCCTGCGTCCCGAGCACCCGGAGCAGCCGGAGCTTGCCCTCGGCCTCGCTCCGCGGCGCGGCGGTGAGCACGAGCAGCGTCTGCGACCCGTCCTCGGTGAACAGGGCCTGGCAGTCCACCTCGATCGGCCCGACCTCCGGGTGGACCAGCACCTTGTGGTCCTCGAACCGGCGTGCGACCTCGTGCGCCTCCCACAGCCGCTCGAACTCCGGGCTCCGGCGCAGCAGCTCGCGCACGAGCTCGCCCGCCGGGGAGTCGGCGCCGCTCACCCCGTACGTCGCCCGCAGCGAGGCCACCTGCGCGCGGCTCTGCCGGTCGCGGTCGTGCTCGGGGTAACGGCTCCGCTCGGTGCCCGGGTGCACGAACCAGCGGTAGATCGCGCTCCGCTCCCAGCCGGTCAGGCCGTCGACGTCGCCGAGCAGGGCCCGCGCGAGGTCGTTCTGCACGAGCGTGCGCCCGAGCGCGTCGAGCACGAGGGCGGGGGTGTCGGTCAGCCGGTCGAGCACGCGCAGCAGGCCCGGCGCGACGTAGTCCTCGGTCGCCGCACGGTCCGGCGGGCTGTGCCCGGCGACCCGGTACAGGTAGTCGCGCTCGTCCGGCGTGAGCCGCAGCGCCCGGGCGAGCGCGGCGAGGATCTGCGTGCTGGGCTGCGGTGCGCGCCGCTGCTCGAGGCGGGCGTAGTAGTCGGTCGACATGACCGCGAGCTGCGCGACCTCCTCGCGGCGCAGACCGGCGGCGCGGCGCCGCACGCCGGGGCCGAGGCCGAGGCCGACGTCACCGGGTCGCAGCGCCTCCCGGTGCCGCAGCAGGAAGTCGGCCAGGGCGTCGCGGTCCATGCGTGCAGTATCGGCGCCGCGGCGCGACGCCAGCCAGGGACCGCGGGTCCCCCGATGAGCGCTCCCTGGTGGGCCCGGCGCGCCCGGCGAAGACTCGGGTCATGGACATCAGCGGAAACACCGTCTTCATCCCCGGCGCGACGAGCGGGATCGGCCTCGCGCTCGCGCTCGCCCTGCAGGCCCGGGGCAACGAGGTGATCATCGGCGGCCGCCGCACCGAGCTGCTGGCCGAGATCACGGCCGCGCACCCCGGCCTGCACGCCTACGCGATCGACACCACGGACCCGGAGAGCATCGCGACCGTCGCCCGGCGGGTCGTCGCGGAGCACCCGGACCTGAACGTGCTGATCCCGATGGCCGGGATCATGCGCGTGGAGGACTGGACGCACCCGGCGGGCTTCCTCGCCTCGGCGGAGCAGACCGTCACCACCAACCTGCTCGGCCCGGTCCGCCTGATCGCCGCGTTCGTCGAGCACCTGCTCACGCGCCCCGCCGCGACGATCATGACCGTCTCCTCGGGCCTCGCGTTCACCCCGCTGCGGGCGACCCCGAGCTACAACGCCAGCAAGGCCGCGATCCACATGCTCAGCGAGTCGCTGCGGCTCCAGCTCGCCGGCACGAGCGTCCAGGTGGTCGAGCTCGAGCCGCCGTCGGTCGCGACGGACCTGATGCCCGGGCAGCGGGACAGCGCGATCGCGATGCCGCTCGACGACTTCGTCGCGGAGGTGCTGCACCTCGTCGAGACGCAGCCCGACGCGACCGAGATCCAGGTCGAGAACGTCAAGTTCCTCCGCTACGGGGAGGCCCGCGGCGACTACGACCAGGTCGTCGCGACGATCAACGCGCACGACCCGCACGGCAAGGCCGAGGACGACGCCGGGGCGGCGTGACGCGGCGCGGACGCGGGACGGCGGCGACGCGGCGACCGGCGTGCTCGACGGCTCGGCCGGGGTGCGCGTGCACGTCCCGGCCGGGCCGTCCGGGCCGCTGCGTCAGTCCGCTGCGCCGGCCGGGACGTTGTCCGTGACGTCCTCGTACTCCTGCGCGGCGGGCACCTCGGCGGGCGCGTAGACGAGCCGCACGACGCCCGTCGGGAACACGTCCGAGCTGAGCAGGCGCAGCGGGTAGATCGCGTCGCCCTCGTCGAACAGCCGCTCGCCCTTGCGGGCCGCGACCGGGTGCACGAGCAGACGCAGCTCGTCGACCAGACCGGCCGCGAGCAGCTGCCGCACGACCGAGACGGAGCCCGGGATCACGATCTTGCCGAGGCCCGGCTCTGCCTTGAGCGCCGTCACGGCCTCGACGAGGTCGCCCTCGACCTTCTCGGCGTTGCGCCACCCCAGGTCCTGGCTACCGCGGGTCGCGACGACCTTGCGGGTGTCGCCGAGCGTCGCCGCGAACCCGGCGTCCTCCCCGCCGGCGGCCTCACGCTCGGGCCAGGCACCGGCGAAGCTGTCGTACGTGACCCGGCCGAGCAGCAGCACGTCGGCACCCTCGTAGTCCTCCCCCACGGCGGCGCCCATGCGCTCGTCGAAGTACGGGAAGTGCCACGCGGGGTCGATCTCGACGACGCCGTCGAGCGAGCTGAACAGGGTCGAGACGATGGTTGCCATCCGGCGTTCCTCCAGGTCCTCGCGCCCGCACCGTGCGGACGCTCCCCCCATCAGACCGCACGTGGCGGCGGTCCTCATCGGTCCGCCACGATCCGCGGCGGCCGTGCGTGTCGGCGGCCGGTGTCGACGGGCTCGTCCCGGACGCCTCCCGACCCGCGTGGCACCCGACCCGCTCGGCCCGTCCTCACCCCGCCGCGCGGTACGCCCGCCCGGCCTCGGTCGGTGTCGCGGCGTCGGTGTACAGCCCGAACGCGGCGCTGTCGCCGACCGCCGGCAGCCCGAACCACGCGTACCGCTCGACGTACGGCCGCGCCTCCATGCCGGCCGTCGAGCCCTCGATGAACGCCGCGAGCTGCGGCCCCGAGGGGTAGCGCGGGCTCCCGCCGAAGTTCATCAGCCCGTACTCGGTGACCCAGACCGGCAGCCCGTAGCGCTCGTGCACCGCGTCGACGTACCCGAGGAAGTGCCCGACGGCGGCGTCGCTGAAGTCGGAGCCGTACCAGTGCAGCGTGATGAAGTCGACGCGCCGGCCCTCCGCCCGCGCGCCGGTCATGAACCGGTCGAGCCAGCCGCCCGGGGTGTCGCCGCCCCACGCGACGGCCGGGCTGCCGAGCCGCATCCCGGTGGCCTCGAGCCGCGGCCAGGCCGCGAGCGCCTCCTCGACGCTCATGGCCGACTGCTCGGCGAGGTCGGGCTCGTTGAAGCCCAGGAGCGTCGTGCCCTCGGACGCGGCGCGTGCGAGCGTCGCGTCGGTCAGGGAGTCGCGCCCCCAGATCATGGGCACGAACTCGACGCCGTCGGGACCGAGCATGCTCGCGTTCGAGTCCGACCAGTTGTAGTACCAGCCCGCGCCGACGTCGCCGAGCGCCCCGCTGATGCCGTCGAACTGCCAGGTCGCGACGCCCTTCTTGGCCGAGGCCGCGGCGACCGGTGCCGGCTCGGGGGCGGGCGGGGCGGGCTCCTCGACCGGCGGCGCCGGGGTCTCGACGGGCGGCTCGAGGACCGCGGGCGGGACGAGCGCAGGGTCCGGAGCGGGCGCGGCCGGCTCCGGCGTCGGCTCGCTCGGAGCCGGGGACGAGGTCGCCGCGACGACGGTCTCGGGAGCCGGCTCGCGCTGCCCGACGGCCACGGCGGTCCCGACCCCGGCCACCGCGGACGAGGTGAGCGCCGCAATGAGGACGCCACGGCCCACGCGCGTGCCGGCGACGACCGCGAGCTTGGCCGCGAGCCCGTGGCCCGACACCGCGTGCGCCCCGGTGTGCCCGAGCGCGCCTCCCGTGGACTGCCCGGGGGCGTGCGCCAACGCCGTGACGTCGAGCGGCGTCGCGCCCGGCTGCACGACCGACACGTCGAGCGGCGTCCCGCCCGGCTGGGCCACCGACACGTCGACCGGCGTCGCCGCCGGCGCGCCACCCGGTGCGACGGCTGGCAGGCCCGGGACCAGACCGTCCCGGAGCACCGCGAGCGTGAGCGGCACCGGCACGAGGCCCAGGCCCACGAGCAGCCGGTCGGCCGCGACGAGCCCGTGCCACGCGGGAGCGCACTCCAGGCACTCGCGCGTGTGCCGCGCGACGCGCTTGCGCCACAGCGGCGCCGGGCGGCCGTCCCACCCGGCGGTGACCGCGAGCAGCTCGGCGCACGGGGGCGTCGCCGCGAGGGCCCGGACCACGACGCGTGCGGTCTCGAGCTGGCCCTTCATGCGCTGGACCCGGACGGCCGCGTGGGCACGTGTCACGTCGAGCGCGTCGACGATCTCGTCGCGCGTGAGCTCGCCCGACGCCTCGAGCCACCACAGCGCGAGCAGCTCGCGGTCGTCCTCGTCGAGCCAGCGCGTCGCCTCCGCGGTCTCGCGCCGCTGGCCGGAGAGCTCGAGCCGGACGATCGCGAGGTCGGTGAAGTCGGCACCGGGGTCGCCGTCGGCCGCGTCGTCGGGCAGCGCGCCGGGGGCCGCCCCCTGCACGCGGTGCCGGTCGCGCACCTGCCGCACGGCGATCGCGACGAGCCACGACCGGAACGCCTCGGGGTCGCGGAGGTCCCCGAGCCCGCGCAGCGCGCGCAGCATCGTCTCCTGCACCACGTCGTCGACGTCCGCGTGCCCGCGCAGCGCCCGGCCGACGACCGAGTACACGAGCGGCAGGTACCCGGCGACGAGCCGGTCGACCGCCTCGGGGTCGCCGGCGCGCGCGGCGACGACCGTCGCGGTGTCCGGGGTGGGCTGCATGGCGTGGGGACCTCTCCGTGGGGCAGTCGATCATCGCGCGGGCCGGCGCGTGCACCGGCCGCACGGAGGGAGACCACCCGGACGGGGGCGGATAACGGAAACGTCCGCCGCCCGGTCAGCCCTCCTGCGGCACGGCCCCGTCGTCGTCCGTGCGCCCGTCGGACCCGCGCCACGCCTGCCAGCCCCACGCGAGCAGCCACGCCCCGCCGGCCACCGCTCCCCAGGACACCAGCCGCACGCCGCCCCACGTGAGGAACCCCAGCAGGTCGTGCCCCCACTGCCCCTGCTGCGGCCGCCAGTACGCCAGCACGAGCGCGAGGAGCACGAGCAGCACTCCCGCGGCTCCCAGACTCACGGCCCGAACCCTGTTCCGTCCCCCTGTCATGCGGGTGAGTATGCCGGTCAGCGCGACGACAGCGGGAACCGGCTCCCCCAGGCGACGCCCTCCGCGGGCTCGGGTCGGGCGAGCAGGAACCCGGTCGCGGCGTCGGCCCCGACGGCCGAGATCGCGTCGAGCTGCTCGGGCGTCTCGATGCCCTCCGCGATCACGTGCGCGCCGATCGAGTGCGCGAGGCGGACGATGCCGTCGACGATCGCCCGGCCCTTGGACGTCCCGGTCGCGAGGACGAACGAGCGGTCGACCTTGATGACGTCGACCGGGGCCTGCGCGAGGCGCGAGAGCGAGCTGTACCCGGTCCCGAAGTCGTCGATCGCGACGGCGACCCCGAGGCGCCGCACGGCCTCGAGGTGCGCGACGAGCCGGCCGTCGTCCATCGCCTGCTCGGTGACCTCGATGCCGAGCCGGTCGGCCGCGACCCCCGCCTCGTCGAGCCGCCGCGCGAGGAGGTCGGCCAGGCCGGGCAGCGCGAGCTGGCGCGGCGAGACGTTGACCCAGACCCGCACGCCGGGACGGTCGGACCAGCGCGCGATCTGCTCGACCGCCCGGGACACGACCTGCGCCCCGAGCGCGACGATGAGCCCCGACTCCTCGGCGACGGGGATGAACTCCGCCGGCGGCACCAGGCCGGGCCCGGGGCCGCTCCACCGGGCGAGCGCCTCGACGTGCGCGACGCCGGAGCGCCGCCCCAGCTCGAACGCCGGCTGGTAGTGCAGCACGAGGCCGTCGCCGGCGGTGAGCCCGCGCCGCAGCTCGAGCTCGGTCTCGACGCGCTGGACCGTCTCCTGGTGGAGGACCTCGTCGAACCACGTGAACCCGTCCCGCCCGCCGTCCTTGACCCGGTGCAGGGCGGCGTCCGCCTCGCGCAGGAGCGTGTCGATCTCGTCGGCCCCGTGCGCGTGCGCGAGCCCGATGCTCGTCGTGACGGGCAGGAGGGTGCTGCCGATGACGACGGGCTCGTCCCCGGAGTCGACGATCCGCCGCGCGAGCGTCTCCGCCGCGGTGGCCGACGCCCCGGGCAGCACGACGACGAACTCGTCGCCGCCGAAGCGAGCGAGCAGGTCCCCCGGCCCGATGAGCCCGCGCAGACGTGCCGCGACGGCACTGAGCACCCGGTCGCCCGCGACGTGGCCCAGGGTGTCGTTGACGAGCTTGAACCGGTCCAGGTCGATGAACAGCAGGACCAGGCCCGGCGCCGACGCGGAGCCGTCACCGAGCCGGCGGACCTCGCGCAGCAGCCCCCAGCGGTTGAGGAGCCCGGTCACGGTGTCGTGCGTGGCGTGCTCGGTGAGCTCGCGCTGCGCCTCCTCGGCCGCCGCGCGTGCCTCCTCCGCCGCGGCGCGGGCCACCTCCTGCCGGGCGAGCAGCTCCTCGCGCTCACGCTGCGCGGCGTGCCGCTCGACGATGTCCCGGAAGTACACGCACATGCCGCCGCTCGGGAGCCGGTGGGCGCGCACCTCGCAGCGGATCTGCTGGGGCCCGTAGGAGCCCTCGAAGTCGACGGGCTCGCCGGTCGCCATGACGTGCCGGTACGACGTCTCGAGCGGTGAGCCGACGAGCCCGGGAAAGACCTCCCAGAACACGCGGCCCAGCACGTCCGCGCGGTCGACGTCCATGATGCGCTCGCCGTGCCGGTTGACGTAGGAGAACCGCCAGTCGTCGTCGAGCGCGAAGTAGCCCTCGCTGATGGTCTCGAGCAGGTCGATGACGGTGGCGGCGGCACGACGGGCGTCCTCGGCGCGCTCGACGGCCTCGGCGACGCGGGTCAGGTCCCGGAACAGCACGATCGCGGTGTCCTCGGCGACCACGGCCGAGGACAGGTCGATCGGGAAGGTCGACCCGTCGGACCGGCGCGCGCGCAGCTCACCCTGGAAGAAGCCCTCGGCGTTGCGGACCGCGACGGCCTGCACCCAGCGCGGGTCGTCGGGGTCGATCACCCCGGCACGCCCGAGGCCGCGGAGCTCGGCCTCCGAGTGCCCGAGCATCCGGCAGGCCGCGGCGTTGGCGGCGAGGATGCCGCCCGTCGGGCTCGTCAGGACCAGGCCGTCGGTGCTGCGCTCGAACAGCGCGGTGTACGCCTGCGCGCGCACGTGCCACGCGGGTGGCGAGCCCGCTCCCTCGTCGCCCTCGTCCACGGCAGCCCCGGACATGTGACCCCCCAGTCATGTCCCCGGCGCGCACGGTGCCCCCCGCGACCGCGCCCCCGGACGCGCCCGAGGGCGGCCCGCGACCAGGGGCGGGACGCCCACGGCCTGGCTCAAGGATGCCGCACGCGGGGACGAGCGTCCGCCGGTGCCGGGTCACGGGCAGCCGCGACCCGGCACGGGAGGTGCGCCACGGGGGTCCGGAGGAGCAGAGCGGCCGCCCGCAGCGGCCCAGCGCGACGGCCGCCCGCGCCGCTCAGGACTGCGGCACGCCCTCGCCCTCGAGCGGCACCGGCTCGCCGTCGTACGGGGTGACCGGCCCGTCGGCCCGGTCGGTCGTGTACGTGGAGCCGACGTAGTCCTGCACGCCGTCGTCGACCACGGTGATGCCCACGCCGCCGAACGCCGCGTGGCTGTCCGCCGAGAACTGCAGCGGCACGATCCCGTTCCCGACGACGTCGCCGGACTCGAGCGCCTCGACGAGGCTCTCGCGCGTCGGGTCCTCCCCGGCCCGGGCGAGCGCCTGCGCGAACGTGTACGCCACGGACATCCCGAAGACGGTGTTGCCGGTGAACGGGGCGCCGTCGTTGTACTCGTCGTTGACGCGGCGGAACAGCTCGACCCACGGGTCGTCGGGGCTGAACGGCAGGTAGTTGGTGCTCACGAAGCCCTGCAGCAGGGCCGGGCCGACGTCCTCGCCGAGGTAGCCGACGAGCGTCGGGTAGTCGCCGCCCGAGGACGACGAGACCCACTGCGCGCGGTAGCCCATCTTCGCGGCGGTGCCGAGCGCGAGCGCCGTGAAGCCGTTGACGGTCGCGAGGAAGTTCACGGTGCAGCCCGCGGCCTGCATCGCGCCGACCTGCGCCGTGACGTCCTGGTTCGAGACCGAGTACGTCTGCGCGCTCGCGAGCTCGCCGAGCACCGTGGTCAGGCCCGTCGTGAAGTCGGTGCCGAAGTCGTCGTCCTGCCCGAGCACGCAGAACACCGCGTCGTCGTACGTCTCCTGCGCGTGGTGGGCGAGGACCTTGCCCTCGGTCACGTAGTCGGCGTTGAACGCGAACGTCCACGGGTGCTCCTCGGGGTCGTCCCACGCGGGGCTGCCCGACGCGACGAACAGGTCCGGCACGCCGTTCTCGTTGAGGTAGTCGACGACCGAGCCGTGCGTGGGCGTGCCGAGGCCGTTGACGACCGCGAGCACCTGGTCCTCCTGCACGAGCTCGCGCACGACGGTCTGGGTGGTCGCCGGGTTGTAGGCGTCGTCCTTGACGACGTACTCGATCGTGCGGCCGTGGACGCCGCCCTGGTCGTTGAGGTACTCGAAGTACGCGGAGGCGGCCGCGGAGATGGACGCGTAGCCCGCGGCGGCCGGCCCGGTCAGCGGCGTGTGGGTGCCGATCGTCACGGTCTCCTCGGCGACGCCGGGCGAGGCCGCGGGCGTGCTGCACGCGGTGAGCGGCAGGACCGCGACGAGCGCGAGGGTGCCGGCGGTGCGGGCCAGGTGCGTGCGCGTGCGGCGCGTGCGGGTGCGGAGCTGCGACATCGTCGTCATCCCTCGGTCGGTGTGCGGACGGGTTCTCTGGGGGTGCTGGGGGTGGTCGGACGGGCGGCGGCGGACGGGTCGCCCGTGGGCGGTGCGGCAGGCGCACCCCGGCGGGAGAGGCGGGAGCGGCGGGTGCGACCGGTGCCGTCGGTGGCGCCGGTGCCGCGCGTGTCGGCGGGGGCGCGAC
>NZ_JBFTER010000014.1:0-66845 GCF_047229345.1 Cellulomonas jepli
TGCCCGGCCTCCTCGAGCCGGCGGACGACGAGCGCCGCGCGGGCCACGGCGAGCAGGCGACGGTCGCGGCGGACCTCGACGAGCGTCCGGTCGGCGTGCTCCCGCCGCGCGGCCGTCAGCACCCGCTCCCACAGCCACGCCGCGACGAGCGGGGCCACGACGCGCACCCCGGCGGCGAGCAGCGTGCTCGGGTCGCTCTCCCACGACCGCACGCCGTCGACCTCGGGCCCGACGAACTCGTGCGTCCCCGCGAGCAGACCGGACACCGCGGAGACGGCCCACACCGCGGCCGCGTCCGCGCCGCCGGGGCGGCCGGCCAGCGCGGACGCGCGCGCGAGCAGCGCCGAGCTCACGAGCGCGAGCTCGAGGAACCCCGCGAGCGCGACGGCCGCGACGAGCGAGAACCCGAGCACGTCCATCGCGACGCTCGCCATGCCCTGCGCGGCCAGGAGCGTCGGGACGACGGCGGCGAGCGACGCGACGACGGTCGCGTGCTGGCGGGCGCGCCGGGCCGCCTGCTCCGTGCCGGACGGTGGTGCGGGGACGGCTTCGGTCGTGACGGCGGTGCTCATCGGCTCTCCCTCGACGGCGGCGGGCTCCGGCCGCTCGCCGGACGCCTCAGGTGACCCGTGCGTCGTGGTCCGTCGTCGTGCGCGCCGCCGCGACGTGGCACGGCGTGGTGGGCACGGGACGAGGGTACGGACGTGGGACGAATCAGTACAGACCGGGCACCTCGCGGTAAGACGCGGTGGGGCGCGGCGCCGACCAGCGGCTTGCCTGCGGCCAGGCGGGACCCATCCGGACCGGCCGCCGCGCCGAACGGCGGTCATGGACCTCCTCACGCTCGCGCTGATCGGACTGGTCGGCGGCCTCATCACCGGGATCTCGCCGTGCATCCTCCCGGTGCTGCCCGTCATCTTCTTCTCGGGCGGTGTGCAGAGCGCCCGCGGTGGGGGAGGGGGTGCGCCGCCGGCCGTGGTCCGGACGCCCGCGCTCGCCGGGCTGCAGGTCGGGGCGATGGCGCAGCCGTCGTTCGGGACGGGTGCCGGGGCGGCGGTCGCGGGACGGGGCGCAGGCACGGCGGCGGCGGACGGTGACGCCCGGCCGCGTCGTGGGCGCGGGCTCACGAGCGAGGCGTGGCGCCCGTACCTCGTGATCGCGGGGCTCGTCACGAGCTTCACGCTGTTCACGCTGCTCGGGTCGTTCCTCCTCGCGCTGCTCGACCTGCCGCAGGACCTGCTCCGCTGGGCGGGCATCGTCGTGCTCGCGCTGCTCGGTGTCGGCCTGCTGGTCCCGCGCTTCGAGGAGGTCCTCGAGCGGCCGTTCCAGCGGTTCGCCCCGAAGCGGAACCGCACCGCGAACCGCAGCGGCTTCCTGCTGGGCCTCGGCCTCGGCGCGGTGTACGTGCCGTGCGCCGGGCCGGTGCTGGCGGCGATCACGGTGGCCGGCGCGACCGGGGACATCGGCGTCGGCACCGTCGTGCTCACGGTGTCGTTCGCGCTCGGCGCCGCGCTGCCGCTGCTCGTCTTCGCGCTCGCGGGCCGCCGCGTCGCCGAGCGGGTCAAGGCGTTCCGCGAGCACCAGCGCGGCATCCGCGCCACGGGTGGCGTGCTCATGCTCGCGCTGGCCCTCGCGCTCACGTTCAACGTGACCGACGCGCTCCAGCGCGCGCTCCCCGGGTACACCGAGGCGCTCCAGGACCGGGTCGCCGCGAACGAGACGGTGCAGGACCAGCTCGACCTCGGCGGCCTCGTGACCGCCGAGAACGAGCAGCTCGCGAACTGCACCGACGGCGCGACCGAGCTCGAGGAGTGCGGGCCGGCCCCCGCGCTGCGCGGCATCGACACGTGGCTCAACACCGAGGACGGCGCCCCGCTCGACCTCGCGGACCTGAAGGGTCAGGTCGTGCTGCTCGACTTCTGGGCGTACTCCTGCATCAACTGCCAGCGCTCGGTCCCGCACGTCGTCGCGTGGGACGAGGCGTACCGCGACGCCGGGCTCCAGGTCATCGGGGTGCACACGCCCGAGTACGCGTTCGAGCGCGAGACCCGGAACGTGACCGCCGGCGCCGAGCGGCTCGGCATCGAGTACGCGATCGCGCAGGACAACTCCTACGGCACCTGGACCGCCTACCGGAACCGCTACTGGCCGGCGCACTACCTGATCGACGCGGACGGCGTCGTCCGGCACATCTCGCAGGGCGAGGGCAACTACGAGGCGACCGAGGCGATGATCCGCGAGCTGCTCGAGGACGCCGACCCGGGCGTCGAGCTCCCGGCGCCGACCGACGTCGTCGACGCGACCCCGCGGGGCGAGGGCATCACGGCGGAGACGTTCCTCAGCGTCGGCAAGCGGTTCAACTTCGGCGGCGAGAAGTACGAGGAGGGCGCCGCGACGTACACGTTCCCGGACCGCCAGCCGGCCGACTCGTTCGCGTTCGACGGCGAGTGGACGACCGACTACCAGGCAGCCACGGCCGGTGCCGACGCGCGGCTGCGGCTGCGGTTCACCGCGAACGACGTGTTCCTCGTGCTCGGGGGCCAGGGCACGGTGCACGCGACGGTGCGTGACGAGCAGGGCCGGGTCGTGGAGGAGCGGGACGTCGAGGTGGCGGGCGCGCCGACGCTCTACCCCCTGCTCGAGTCCGACGACGGGCCCGTGACCGGGACGGTCGAGGTCGAGGTGCCCGCGGGGCTCGCGGCGTACTCGTTCACCTTCGGGTGACCGGTTCGACGGGGCCGCCCCGGGGTGCCCGGGCGTGCGGCCGGGTGGGCCGCTGAGCGGTCACCGGCGCGCCGCGGGTGCGTGGGCGACGGGGAGCGGGCCGGCGTGGTCGTGGACCGCGCCGGCCCGCTCGGCGTCCGGCTACGGCTCGACGACGACCCCGCGCCAGAACGCGACGTGGTTGGTGATCTCCTTCGCCGCCTCCTTGGGGTCCGGGTACGCCCAGGCGACGTCCTTGGCCTCGGGACCCGCGTCGGCGACGGACCAGTAGCTCGCGACGCCCTTCCAGGGGCACGTCGTGTGCGTGTCGGTGGCCTCGAGCAGCTCCCAGTCGACCGACTCGGGCGGGAAGTAGTGGTTGCCCTCGACGACGACGGTGGCGTCGCTCTCGGCGAGGGTCTGTCCGTTGAAGGTTGCGCGCATGGGGTCAGCATGCGCCCGGTCGAGCCGTCCGACAACGGGGCGGCCCGGGGTGCGCGGCGCGGGTGTGGTCGACGTCGCACGGCGACCCGGGATCGACGTCCTGCCCGTGCGCACTGCGGCCCGCGATGATGGTCGGGTGCCGACCCAGCCCGCCGACGACGAGCTCGAGCTCATCCGCCAGTCCGGCGCCGCCCTGCGCGTCGGACGCCTGAGCCTGTCCGCCGGCACCGGCTCCTACCGCGTCAAGGCGTCGATGGCGCGCGTCGCCCGGGCGCTCGGCGTCGAGCGCCACGAGGCGCACGTGACGCTCACCGAGATCACGACGACGTCGCACCGTGGCAGGAGCTTCCGCACCGAGGTCGCCGAGGTCCGCACGATCGGCATCAACGCGGACCGGCTCTCGCGGCTGGAGGTGCTCGCGTCGCGGCTCGAGGCCGACGTGGAGAAGGGCCGCCTCGCGACGGTCGACGAGGTCAACGCCGCGCTCGACGACATCGCGTCGCGCCCCCCGCTGTACCCGGCGCTGCTCAACGCGCTGTGGTCGGCGGTCGCGTGCGCCGCGTTCGCGTTCCTCAACAACGCCGGCCCGGTCGAGATCCTCGCCGTGGCGTTCGGCGCCGGCCTGGGCCAGCTCGTCCGGCGCGCGCTGCTGCACCGCGGGTTCAACCAGTTCGGCGTGACGATGCTCGCCGCGGCGACGGCGTGCGTCGGCTACGTCGCGTTCGTCGAGGCGCTGTTCGGGCTCGGCGCGACCGAGGCGCACCACCAGGCGGGCTACGTCTCCGCGGTGCTGTTCCTCGTCCCCGGCTTCGCGCTCGTGACCGGGGCGCTCGACCTCGCCCGGCTCGACTTCTCCGCGGGCACGGCGCGGCTCGTGCACGCGCTCATGCTGCTCACGTCGGCCGCGCTCGCGCTGTGGGGGGTCTCGGAGGTCGTCGGGCTCTCGCCCGACCCCGTCGCGCCGATGGGGCTCGACCCCGGCCTGCTGCTCCTGCTGCGGTTCGTCGCGAGCTTCCTCGGGGTGCTCGGCTTCGCGCTCATGTTCAACAGCCCGTGGCCCATGGCGCTCGGGGCGGCGACCGTCGGCATGGTGGCGAACGTGCTGCGGCTCGTCATGATCGACTCGGGGTTCGTCCCCCAGGCGTCGGCCGCCGCCGCGTGCCTCGTCGTCGGGCTGCTCGCGGCCGTCGTCGCGCCCCGGCTGCACGTCCCGCGCATCACGATCTCGGTGCCGGCCGTCGTCATCATGGTCCCGGGCGTGGCCGCGTACCGGGCCGTCTTCCACCTCTCCAACGGCGAGACGGCCGACGCGCTCGTGTACGCCGTGCAGGCCGGGCTCGTCGTGGTGTCGATCTCGATCGGCCTCGCGGTGGCCCGGATGCTGACCGACCGCACGTGGGCGTACGAGCGCTGAGCCGCTTTGCCGCGCACCGAGCCGGGCAGGTACCCTGTGCGAGCCTGGAGACGTCGCATAGCCAGGTCTAGTGCGCGACCCTGCTAAGGTCGTGAAGGGGCAACCCTTCCGTGGGTTCAAATCCCACCGTCTCCGCTTCTGATCGGCCCCGGACCACGTGGTCCGGGGCCGATCTGCGTCTCCGGGGCGTGATCAGGCCACGTCGAAGAACCGGCGCGTCGCGGGCAGCCGCCGCAGCACGAACCGGTCGAGCAGCAGCACGACGAGCAGCGACGCCCCGAACAGCGGCAGCGCGACGCCCAGCACCACGATGCCGACGGCCAGCAGCGGCGTCGTCCGCAGGGGGAGCGTGCCGCGCGGTGCGCCGAGCCGGCCCTGACCGCGGGGCCGGCGCCGCCACCACATGAGCGGCCCGGTGACGCACATCGCGACGACGGCGAGGCAGAACGCCGCGGTCAGCACCAGGTTGAGCGTCCCGAAGCGTCGGCCCTCGTGCAGCGCGATGCCCTGCGCGACGGTCTTGGCCAGCGCCGGGTAGTCGTCGTACCCGTACTCCGACACGACGGTGCCGCCGAAGCGGTCGACGTGCACGGAGCGCTCCTTGCCCGGGTCGTCGAACGCGTAGCCGATCACCGTGAGCACGCCGGTCTCCTCGCGCGGGAGGGCGACGGTCATCGGGTGCGCGAGGCCCTCCTGCGCGGCGAGCAGGAGCGCGGTGTCGACGGTCGCGACCGAGCGGGTCTGCGCGTCCGGGTCGCTCGTCGGCACCGGGCTCTTGCCCTGCGCCCACGGCACCTCGTGACTGTGCGGGAGGGACTCGTCGAGCGTCGAGACCGGGTCGGACAGCGCGCCGTGGTCCTGGCTCCACAGGGACGTCCCGGACCGCGTCGCGAGCGCCTGCACGTTCTCGCCCCAGATCCCCGTCCACGGCAGGCCGCTGACCACGAGCAGCAGCAGCCCGGCGCCGACGAACGCGCCCGTCCACGCGTGCGTCGTGCGCAGGCGCGCCTGCCCGGTGCCCGACCGGCGCTTGCGGGCGCGCGCCTGCCGCCCGCGCCAGAACAGGTAGTACCCCGAGAGGGCCATGACGATCGCCCAGCACGCCCCGAGCTCGAGGACCGCGTCGCCGAGGTCGCCGGCCATGAGGTCCGCGTGCAGGCGCACCGCGGTGCCGCTCAGCGTCGTGTCGGGGTTCAGGTCGCCCACGATCTTGCCCGTCCACGGGTCGACGAACACGTCGAGCGGCGTCCCCTCGGCGGTCTCGAGCGAGAAGCGCAGCGGGTCCGTCGCGGTCGCGGGCTCGGTCATCGAGACGACGGTCGCGTCGGGGTACGTCGCCGCGACGCCGATCCGGTACGGCTCGAACCCAGCGAGCTGCGCGCCCTCCGGCGGCGCGTCGACGCGCATGAGGTCGGGGTGCAGCGCCGGTTCCAGCTGGAAGCGGAACAGGTAGATCAGGCCGGTGACGGCCAGCACGAGCACGACGGGGATCACGAGGAACGACGCGTAGAAGTGCCAGCGCCAGAACGCGCGGAACAGGCCACCGCGAGGGCGGGGGGCGGGGGTTGCCGTGGTGCTCGGGGGCGCGGGTTGCTCGGGTGGGGCGAGGGTCGGGTCGTCGACAGCGGGCATGCGGGATCTCCGGGGGAGCGAGGGAGCCGCCGGGAGGCGGAGGGCAGGGCGGGGCCACCGGTGGTCGGGTGCGCGTGCGCGCCCGCCCGGCACGGTGACGGCCGGGGCAGGGGACGGCGCGCGACGGCGGGTCGTCGGGGTGGACGACGCGCGGTGCCGGGTCGTCCCGGAGGACGACGCTCGGCGCGACGACGGAGGCGGTCAGCCCTGCGGGGGGCCGCGCCGGCAGACGCCTCCCGCGGCGACGAGCGGGGGCAGCGCGGCCCGGAGCTCCCACTCCGGCAGCGGGGCGACGTGGTCCACGAGCACCGTCGCCCCGGCCCGGGGCAGGTCGCGCAGGGTGGCCCACGCCCAGAGCCGCGCGAGCAGGGCGTCGCCGTGCGCCAGCAGGAGCGCCGTCAGCACGGTGGCGACGACGTGCCCCAGCAGCATCAGGAGGCCCGTGTCGTGAGCGGGGCCGGCGGCGGAGGCGACGTCGGCGGCCGACGCGTGCGTCATCGCGGCGTCGGTGGCGTGTGCGGCGTGCGCGCCGTGCGAGGTGTGCGCGGCCCCGTGCGTCCCCGCGTGGGCGCCGTGCGCCGTCACGACGCCGCCGTGGGCCGTGGCGTGCGCCCCGCCCGAGGTCGCCGGTCCGCCGGCGGGGCCGAGGCTCAGCGCCTGGTGCAGGCCGAGCTCGAGCAGACCGAGTGCGACGGTGAGGGCCCCGGGACCCCACGTGTGGCGGGCCAGGGCGACGGCGACGGGCAGGACCACGAGCCACAGCAGCAGCACGGTGCCGAGCGCCGGGACGTGCCCGCCGCCGGCGGCGTGGGCCCCGGCGGCGAGGAGCACGGCGAGGAGCGCGAAGACCGCCGCGCGGGCGACCCGCGCGGCGCCTCGCCACGGGCCGCTCATCTGGCGAACGCTAGACCGTCGGGCGCCCGCAGCAGCACGTGCCGAAACGTTACGCAGACGGTCCCGCGCGGGATGCGGGCCCCTGCGTCGGAGGGTGCCCGAGGTGGCCGCCGGGATTCTCGGTTTGGGTCACGGCCGTCGGGCGGGTATCCTCCTACACGGCCCGCAAAGGCCACGCGCCCGTAGCTCAATGGATAGAGCATCTGACTACGGATCAGAAGGTTGGGGGTTCGAGTCCCTTCGGGCGCACAGCACACCACGAAGGCCGGCACCGTGACGGTGCCGGCCTTCGTCGTTCCCGGGGACCCCGGCGCCGTCGTCCGAGCGCCCGGCGGCAGGGGCCGTCAGAACCCCGTCGGCTCCCGCGGCGTGTAGGGGGCCTCGAGGATGCCGACCTCGTCGTCGGTGAGCTCGACGTCGAGCGCCGCGACCGCGTCCGCGAGGTGGTGCGGCTTCGTCGGCCCGACGATCGGCGCGTCGACCACCGGGTTGCGCAGCACCCAGGCGAGCGCGACCTGCGCCATCGGGATCCCGCGGCCCTCCGCGACCTGCTGCACCGCGTCGACGACCGCGCGGTCGCCGTCCCCGTAGAACCGCTGCCCGACGGGGTCGTGCGCGAACCGCGTCGTGCTGTCCCCGAACGGCCGGGCGAGCCGACCCTTGGCGAGCGGGCTCCACGGCAGCGACCCGACTCCCTGGTGCGCGAGCAGCCCGAACATCTCCCGCTCCTCCTCGCGCTGCATGAGGTTGTACTGGTCCTGCATCGACACGAACCGCGTCCAGCCGCCCAGGTCGGCGGCGTGCTGCATCGTCGCGAGCTGCCAGGCGTGCATCGACGACGCCCCGATGTACCGGGCCTTGCCGGCCTTCACGACGTCGTGCAGCGCCTCCATCGTCTCCTCGACCGGGGTCTCGGGGTCGAAGCGGTGGATCTGGTAGAGGTCGACGTGATCGGTGCCGAGGCGGGTCAGGGACGCGTCGACCTGCTCCAGGATCGCCTTGCGCGACAGGCCCTGGCCGCCCGGGCCGTCGTGCATCCGGAAGAACACCTTGGTCGCCAGCACGACGTCCTCGCGCCGGGCGTACCGCCGGAGGGCCCGCCCGACGATCTCCTCGGAGCTGCCGTCGCTGTACACGTTCGCGGTGTCCCAGAACGTGATGCCGAGGTCGAGCGCCTGCCGGAAGACGGGCCCGGCCGCGTCGTCGTCGAGCGTCCAGGCGTTGGTGCCGCGGGACGGCTCGCCGAAGCTCATGCAGCCGAGCGCGATGCGGCTGACCCTCAGTCCCGAGGTGCCGAGCCGGGTGTGCTCCACGTGCTGCTCCGTCCGTCGTCGGTGCCCGGTCGCGCCGGTGCCTCGTCGCACCGGCCGTGGGTCCGTCCTACCGGACGCCGTCCCCGCGGCGCGAGCGGTACGCGGTCCAGACGGTGTACAGGCCCAGGGCGACGACGACGGCGCCGAGCCCGCCGATGACCCAGTTCCAGACGCTCGCCTCGCCCGAGGAGAGCGCGTCCCACTGGAAGCCGATGACGACGGCACCGAGGACCGCGCGGTAGGTGCCGGTCCACCACCAGCGCTCCTGCGTCGGCGGCTGCGGCTCGTCCGGCTCGGGGGTCGTCTCGGGGGAGGGCTGCACGGAGGACATGCGACCAGGGTCCCACGGTCCGGACGGCCGCCGGTCGGGGACCTGCGGACGCGCGGCCTCTCGCTGATGATGGAGTCATGACGGACGCACCGGCGCTCAGCGGGCAGCTCCTCGTCGCACGCTCGCGCCTCGCCGACCCGAGCTTCCACCGGACCGTCGTGCTGCTGCTCGACCACGGCGACGACGGCGCGTTCGGCGTCGTGCTCAACCGCCCGGTGCCCGTCGACGTGGACGTCGTGCTGCCCGCGTGGCAGGACGCCGTCGCGGAGCCCGCGGTCCTGTTCCAGGGCGGTCCGGTGGGGCTCGACGGCGCGATCGGGGTGGCGGTCGCACCCGTCGGCGCGGCCCTGCCCTCGACGGTCGACCGGATGGTCGGGCCGTTCGGGCTCGTCGACCTCGACTCGGACCCGGCGCACCTCGCGGGGCGCGTCACGGGCGTGCGCGTCTTCGCGGGCCACTCCGGCTGGGGTGCGGGTCAGCTCGAGGAGGAGATCGAGGAGGGCGCCTGGTTCGTGGTGCCCGCCGAGGCGGACGACGCGATGACGTCCGAGCCCAGCGACCTGTGGCGGCGCGTGCTGCGCCGGCAGGGCGGCGACCTGGCGATCGTGTCGACCTTCGCGGAGGACGCGAGCCTGAACTAGCGGGTCCGGAGGGCGCGGGACCGGACGGACGGGTCCGGCGGAGGCGAGCCTGGACCAGCGGGTCCGGGGCGCGGGACCGGACGGACGGGTCCGGCGGACGCGGGCCTGAGCCGACCGGTCGGCGGACGCGCGACGGCGCCCGCCGACCGAGGTGGTCGACGGGCGCCGTCGGGCACGCGCCAGGGGCGGTCGTGCGATCAGGACAGCGACGCGTCCGACGTCGCGAGCGCCGGGTAGTCGACGTAGCCCTTCTCGTCGCCGCCGTAGAACGTCGCGACGTCCGGCTCGTTGAGGTCGGCGCCGGCCCGGACCCGGTCCACGAGGTCGGGGTTCGCGAGCGCCCACGTGCCCACCGTCACGACGTCCGCGAGCCCGGTCTCGAGGTCCGCGACGCGGGTCGCGAGGTCGGCGCCGCCGCGGTTGACCAGGAGCGAGCCGGGCCACGCGGCGCGGATCGAGGCCAGCAGGTCCTCGTCGCCCGCGTGCGCGACGTGCAGGTACAGCAGGCCGAGCGGCGCGAGCGCGTCGACGAGCGCGCCGTAGACCTCGTGGGTCCGGGTCTCGACCATGTCGTTGTACGGGTTGCCGGGGGAGATCCGGATGGCCGTGCGGTGCGCGCCGATCTCCTCGGCGACGGCCGTGGCGACCTCGACGACGAAGCGGATGCGGTTCTCGACGCTGCCGCCGTACTGGTCGGTGCGGTGGTTGGTGTTGTCGGCGAGGAACTGGTGCAGCAGGTAGCCGTTGGCCGAGTGGAGCTCGACGCCGTCGGCCCCGGCGGCGATCGCGCGCGCGGCGGCGGCACGGAAGTCCTGCACGGTCGCGGCGACCTCGTCGGTCGTCAGCGCGCGGGGCTCGGGCATCGACTGCGGGCCGGTCGCGGTGAACATGACGCCGTCGGCGGCGACCTCGGACGGAGCGACGAGCTGCCGGTGGTGCGGGGTGTTGTCGGGGTGACCGACGCGCCCGACGTGCATGAGCTGCACGACGAGGTGGCCGCCCGCGGCGTGCACGGCGTCGGTCACGAGGCGCCAGCCGGCGACCTGCTCGTCCGTGTGCAGCCCGGGGGTCAGCAGGTAGCCCTGGCCGTCCTCGGACGGCTGCGTGCCCTCGGTGATGAGCATGCCGAGCGACGCGCGCTGCGCGTAGTACGTCGCGTTGAGCTCGGTCGGCACGCCCTCGGGCGTCGCGCGGTCCCGGGTCATCGGCGCCATCGCGAGGCGGTGGGTCAGCGTGAGGCCGCCCACGGTCACGGGCTGCCACAGCGGGCTGTCCGCGGAGGTCGCGTCGTGCACCGCGGTCGAGGTTGTGGAGGTCATCGGCGTGCTCCCAGGTCGGTCGTCCAGTTACCTGCTCGAACAGGTAATCGGCTCCAACCCGCGCGACCTCGCGCGCATTCCCGGCGGTGGGAAGCGACCGGGCGGTAGGCTGCTGCCCGAGCAGGGATGCGCCTGCGTCGACGCCGAGGAGGGGTCGGGATGGGGAGCTCGCACGCCGAGCCGGTCCCGCCGCGGGGCAGCGGCGCGAACGGTCCCGGGAGCGACGCGCCGGACGTGACCGGCCTGCGCGACGGCCCGGAGCGCCCGGCGACCCTCGGGATGCCGAGCGCCGCGGCGACCGGCCCGGCCAGCCACGCGGTGTTCCGCGTCGCGCGCCTGCACCGCATGCTCGCGGGTGCGCTCCTGCGGGAGATCGGGCTGCACCCCGGCCAGGAGCTCGTGATGATGCAGCTCTGGGACGCAGGACCACAGCGTCCGGCGGACCTGGTCCACGCGCTCGACTCCGACACCGCGACGATGACCCGCACCGTCCAGCGGCTCGAGCGCGCGGGCTTCGTGCGGCGCACCCCGTCGCCCACGGACCGGCGCGCCGTCATCATCGAGGCCACGCCGGCGAGCCAGGGGCTGCGCGAGAAGGTCGAGCAGCTCTGGGGCCGGCTCGAGGAGTACACGCTCGACGGTCTCGGCGACGGTGAGCGCGCCCAGGTGCTCGACGCGCTCGCGGTGCTCGAGCGCAACCTCGACGTCGCGACGTCGGAACGGTGCGCGTGCCGTGCGGGGGCGCCGCGGGCGTGACCGCGGCGCGTGGCTGCGGGGGTGTGGCGGCGTGCGGTGGTGCAGGGGTGGTGCGGGTCGATCAGTCCCAGAACGGGGGCAGGTCGTCCTCGTCGAGGTAGCTCGTGGGCGGGGCGTCGGTCATCTGGCTCATACCCTCACTCTCGGCAGCGGATCGCCGCCTCTGAGGGGACCAAAGGCCCGGACCGGGGGTGAGACCGGGCCGCTGCGGGCGCGGTGGGGGAGGGCCGGGCCCCCGGTCCCGACGACGGCTCAGCCGGCAGCGTGCGTCTCGGAGGTCCCGGAGGCGACGAGTGTCTCGACGGCGGCCCGGAGCCCCTCGCTCGCGCGGCGCGGGTCGTCCAGGTAGCCGGCCACCATCGCGCCGTCGCGCAGCATCATGAACGTGCGCGCCGCACCCTCGGCGTCGGGGTGGCCGCTGCGCTCGAGCGCGTGGCGGGCGACCGTCTCGAGCCAGGCGCGGTGCTCGACGACCGCGACGTGCACCGGGTGCGCCGGGTCCGGGTACTCGGCTGCGGCGTTGATGAACGGGCAGCCGCGGAAGCCCGTGCGGCAGATCTCGCCGCCCATGCCCTCGACCATGGCGCGCAGCAGCGTCGCGGCCTCCCGCGGGTCCTGCGGCTCGGCGCCGAGCCGGGCGCGGACCTCGGCGTCCTGCGCGCGCAGGTAGGCGACGACGAGCTCCTCCTTGCCGGGGAAGTGCCGGTAGAACGTCGCGCGCGTGACCTGCGCCTCCGCGACGATCCGCTCGACCCCGACGGCGTGGATGCCCTCGGTGTAGAAGAGGCGCGAGGCGGTGCGCAGCAGGCGCTCGCGGGCCGCCGAGGTGCGCTCGGGAGCGGGGGCAGCGGTCGCGCTGGTCATGGCGTCAGGGTAGGCCTGGTCGGGTCGCGCGCCAAGAGTGAAAGAGAGAGAACGTTCGGTATTGCGCTCGCGGCGGCTCGGTGCGAGTCTGGCTCTGGAGAGAACGATCGTTCTCCCGCGACGGTCCGCCGTCGCTCCCGGCAGAAGGGCACGCCATGAACGCCGTCTACACCGCCGTCGCCACCGCCACCGGGGACGGCCGCAACGGCCACACCCGCTCGTCCGACGGGCTGGTCGACCACGACCTCGCGACCCCGAAGGAGATGGGCGGCCCGGGCGGCGCGACGAACCCCGAGCAGCTGTTCGCCGCCGGCTACGCGGCGTGCTTCCACTCGGCCGTGAAGATGGTCGCGCGTACCCGCAAGGTCGAGATCACCGACTCCGCGGTCACCGCCGAGGTCGGCATCGGCCCGGTCGAGCCCGCAGGCTTCGGCCTCACGGTCGCCCTGCACGTCGAGCTCGGCGGGGTCGACCAGGCCACCGCGGAGGAGATCGTGGACACGGCGCACACCGTCTGCCCCTACTCGAACGCGACGCGCGGCAACGTCGACGTGACGCTGGACGTCGCCGTCGCCTGAGGCGCCGCCCGCCCGTCGGCTGTCGGACGCCGTGCGGCCCGGGCGGAGGGTGCTCCGCCGGGCTCCGGTACCGTGCCGAGACGCTCGCCCCGGGGGCGGGCGCTCCCCGAGGACGGAGCCCGGTGATCGACTTCCCGATGGCCCTGGCCGCCGACGAACCGGTCACGGTCGTCGCCCAGGTGCTCGCCGACGTGCTGGGCGTGCCGCGGGGCGACGCGCTGGCCGTCGGGGCACTCGGGGCCGTGGTGCGCACGCTCGACCACCCCCTGACGGTGGAGACGTACGACGAGCTGCTCGGGCGGCCGGCCACCGCGCGCGTCCTGTTCTCCGTCGAGAACAAGACCGACGGGGAGTCCTACCGCGAGGGCCGTCGCCGGCTCGCGACGGTCGCCGCGGAGCTGGCCGTGCGGCTCGACGCGGAGGCGTGCCTGACGTTCCAGCTGGACCGGGTCGTGATGCGCCGGACCGGGGGTGAGCTCCGGCTGTTCGCCTGGTTCCCCGAGTGGTCCGAGCCCGCCGTGCTCGGAGCCCTGCGCGGGCCGATCGCCGTCACGGACGAGGCCGGCCACCTCTGACGGCGCTCGCGGTGCCGGGTGGGGCGGCGCTCTGCGGCCGCTCGGTCGAGGGGCTCGGACTCAGCACCCGGTCAGCGCGGGCGACCCCCGCGCCCTTTGCGCGTGCCGCCGTCCGCGGCTCCGGCACGCCTGCGTGCTGCGGCGGCGGCGCGGTCGGCGGTACCGCTCCTCGGGGCACCGCTCTTGCCGGCACCGCTCTTGCCGGCACCGCTCTTGCCGGCACCGCTCTTGCCGGCACCGCTCTTGCCTGCACCGGTCTTGCTGCTCTTTCCGGCGCCGGTCTTGCCGGCGCCGTTCTTGCCGGTACCGCCTGCGCCGGCGCCGCCCCTGCCCGGGCCGGCAGCCACCGCCGCGTCGCCGGCGGCTGCCGTGCCGCGCGAGCTGTTGGCGGTGCGCCCCCGGACGATGCCGATCATCTCCTCGACCCGCTCGTCGTGCCGGTCGGTGACCCAGGCCAGCGCGACGGTCGAGGTCGGGGCGTCGGTCACCGGGCGGTACGTCACGTCACGGCGGTGGTGCAGGCGCGCGAGCGACTGCGGCACGACGAGCACGCCGACCCCGGCGGCGACGAGCTCGACGGCCGCGGCGGTCGTCGCGGGCTGCCCGGCGAGCGGCGGCGTCCCCGGCAGCGAGTCCCAGACCAGCACGTCGTCGGCGGGGACGAGCAGGGTCTCGTCGGCGAGGTCCGCGGTCGTCACCTCGTCGGCGGCGGTCACGACGTGGTCCTTCGGGACGACCACCACGCTCGTCTCGGTGTAGAGCGGGATCGCGCTCAGCACGTCACGGTCGACGGGGAGCCGCACGAGCCCCGCGTCGGCGTCGGCCGCCACGAGCGGGTCGCCCTGCGCCGCGGCGTCGGACTGCACGAGGACGAGCGGGACGTCGGGCAGGCGCTCCGACCAGACCCGCAGCCACTTCGCCGGGTTCGCGCCCGGGACGACGAGCAGCCGGAACGGGGCGACCGCGGGGGCGGCGTCGTCGGGCACGGGCACCTCCGGTGCGTCGTCCGGCCCACGAGCCGGAGGGGAGGCCGGCGCCGGGCGGCACGGACCCGGCCAGGCTACCCGCGGGGGCCGTCACCCCGGCAGCACGGCCGCGACGCGGTGGCGGTGGCGGCGAGGTCGGCCGACGACGTGGTGGGCGGCACGGCTGCCCCTGTGCCGTGCGCGCGCGACTACCCTGGGCACCGTGAGCGCCGCGAAGAAGTCCCAGACGATGAAGCCCTCGACAGCGGCGCAGAAGCTCGACGTGTACCTGCCGGCCACGCCGCCGGAGTTCCGCGAGCGCGCCGAGATCTCCCGCGAGGAGCTCACCGAGCTCCAGAAGAACCCGCCGCAGTGGCTCGTGGACCTGCACCGCGACGGCCCGCACCCGCGCAACGTCGTCGCCGCGCGCCTGCGCGTGTCGATCAGCGGGCTCGCCCGCGGCGGCGTCACCGAGGCGCTGACCAGCGCGCAGATCACCGAGCTCATCGAGAACCCCCCGTCGTGGCTCCCGCGCGAGCGCGCGATCCAGGCGGAGGTGCGCCGCGAGGAGCAGCGCCTGCGCGAGCGCCAGCAGGGCATCGGCGAGCGCCCGGACGGGACACGGACCGAGCTCGACGCGGACGACGACGCCGGCGCCGAGCCGGTCGCCGACGACTCGGAGTGACCGGGAGCCGGCCTCGCGCGCCGCGCAGCCGCCGCTCCACCTGACCTCCGCGCCGGGCACGGGGGACGCTCGTCCGCACGACGACGCCGGGCACAGCGGGCGCTCGTCAGCACGTCAGCGCCGGGCACGTGCGGGCGCTCGTCCGCGCGACAGCGCCGGGCCGGTCCGTCCCGGTCCTGCCGCCGGCTCGACCGCGCGACTCCGCGGGCACCGGCGGCTCAGCGCCGCCGCACCACCACGTCGTGCACCGTGTGCCCGAGGTCGAGCCCGCGCTGCTCGAACTTCGTGACGGGCCGGTGCGCGGGCCGGGGCGTGAAGCCGCCCGCCGGGTTCTCCAGCCCGGGGTCCGCCGTGAGGACGTCGAGCATCGCGTGCGCGTACTCCTCCCAGTCCGTCGCGCAGTGCAGCGTGCCCCCCGGGCGGAGGCGTGAACGGAGCAGCGCGACGTGCTCGGGCTGGACGATCCGCCGTTTGTGGTGGCGGGCCTTGGGCCACGGGTCGGGGAAGAAGACGTGCACCGCGTCGAGCGAGCCGGGCCGGACCCGGTGGCGCACGAGCTCGAGCGCGTCGCCGTGCGCGACGCGGACGTTCGTGAGCCCACCCTGCTCGACGAGCGTGAGCAGGTTCGCGAGCCCCGGCAGGTGGGCCTCGACGGCGAGGTAGTCGCGGTCCGGGTCGGCGGCGGCCATCGCCGCGGTGGTCTCGCCCATCCCGGAGCCGATCTCGAGCACGAGCGGCGCCGACCGGCCGAACAGCGTGGCGGTGTCGAGCAGCCCGTCCGCGTCGAGCGGCACCGGTCCGTGCGCCTCGTCGTGCACCGAGAAACCGAGCACCGGCCACAGCCGGGCGAGCGCGTCCTCGCGTGCGACGCCGAGCGCGGCCCGGCGCGGGTGGAACGTGCGGACGGGGGAGTGCGGGGTGGCGGCGACGTGCCGGAAGCCCTGCGACGGTTGACCCACAGGGTCAGGGTACGAGCCGGTCGGCACGCCGTGCCGCCCGCGGTCCGCGGGGCACCGGTCAGTCGTCGTCGGGGCCGGAGGAGCCGTCGTCGTCCCCGTCGCCGTGGAGCTGCGGGGTCCCGTCCCCCGCGCAGGCCGCGCGCACGGACGTGCTGTCGTCGCCGCTGCGGAGCTCGACCTCGACCTCCTCCGGGCCCGCCTGCTTCACCTCGACGGCCCAGCCGTCCGCGGGGGTCGCGTACTGCAGCTCGATGACCGTGCCCCGGCAGGCGACGCCCACGCTCCCGCCCTCGACGTCCCAGGCCCGGGCGACCGGCGCCGGCTCGGTGACCGGCGGAGCGCCGGTGGGCGTGGGTGTCGGCGTCGCGGTCGCGGTCGGCGTCGCCGTGGCGGGCGGGGAGGGCGCGGTGGTGGTGAGGGCAGCGAGCCGGCGGTCGACCTCGGCCTCGCTGAGCACCGACCCGCCGCCCTGGCCGCCGACCGCGCTCACGGCCCACCCGGTCACGGACCCGGCGACGAGCACCGCGGCGAGCCACGCGGCGGCGACGCCGAGCCGCCGGCGGGCCGTCGCCCCGGCGGTCCGCGCCGCCGGGGTGCTGCCGCTCTGCTCCATGCCTGCATGCTGCCGCACCGCCGGGCGGCGCCAGGACAAGGCGCGGTTAAGAGGACGGCAAGGATGGCCCGCCCGGGCGGCCGGAGGCTCCCGGGGCGCCGGTCATGGCCTACCGTCCCTGGTGTGGCTGACGTGCTGATCGTCGAGGACGACGCGACGATCCGGACCGCGCTCGTCCGGGCGCTCGGCGCGCGCGAGCACTCGACGATGACCGCGCCGACCGCGCTCGAGGGGCTGCAGAGCATCGTCGGCCACCGCCCCGACGTCGTGCTGCTCGACCTCGGGCTGCCCGACCTCGACGGTGCGACGCTGCTCCCGATGATCCGCTCGGTGAGCGACGTCCCCGTCATCGTGATCAGCGCGCGCGACGACGGCCGCGACATCGTCGCGCTGCTCGACGCGGGCGCCGACGACTACCTCGTCAAGCCGTTCGCGGTCGACCAGCTCGACGCGCGCATCCGGGCCGTGCTGCGGCGCGCGGAGCCCGACCGGCCACCCGCGGCGGTCTCCGTCGGAGGGCTCGTGATCGACGCCCGGGCGCGCACCGCGGTGCTCGACGGGGGCGCGCTCGAGCTGAGCCCCAAGGAGTTCGACCTGCTGCTGTACCTCGCGGAGCGCGCAGGCGAGGTCGTGAGCAAGCGGGAGCTGCTCGCGAAGGTGTGGAACCAGCCGTACGGCGGCGCGGACAAGACCGTCGACGTGCACCTGCACTGGCTGCGCAAGAAGCTCGGCGAGACCGCGGAGCACCCCCGGTACGTGCACCGGGTCCGCGGGGTGGGCGTCAAGGTCGCCCCGCCGCCGTGAGGCCGCTCCTCGTCCGGTACGGGCTCGCGATGACGTCGGTCGTGCTCGTCGCGTTCCTCGTCCCGCTGGCCGTCCTCGCGCGCGGGCTCGCGGAGCAGCGGGCGCTCGAGCAGGGCCGGGCCGACGCGCAGCGTGTCGCGGTCTTCGCGGGCGGCGCGACGCAGGACGACGCCCGGCTCGAGGCGGCGGTGCTCGCGAACGACACCGGCGCGCACCCGACCACGGTGTTCCGCCCCGACGGCACGACGCTCGGCGACCCGCGGCCGCGGTCGGCGGCGGTCGACCTCGCGGCGGCCGGGCAGGCGCTCACGGCGCGGGGAGACGGCGGCGTCGACGTGCTGCTGCCGGTCGCGGGCGCGGGCGGGACGACGGTGGTGCGGACCCACGTGCCCGACGAGGAGCTCCGGGCCGGCGTCACGGAGGCGTGGCTCGTGCTCGCCGGCGTGGGGGTCGTGCTTCTCGGCGGGACGGCGCTCGCGGGCGACCGGCTCGCGCGGCGGGTCTCGCGCTCGGTGCGCGAGCTCTCCGGGGTCGCCCAGCGGCTCGGCGGCGGGGACCTCGAGGCCCGCGTCGAGCCGTCCGGGCCGCCCGAGGTCGCGGCCGTCGGGCGGGTGCTCAACGGTCTCGGCGCCCGGGTCGCGGACCTGCTCACCGCCGAGCGCGAGCTCGTCGCGGACCTCTCGCACCGGCTCCGCACGCCCGTCACCGCGCTGCGGCTCGACGTCGACCTGCTGCCCGACCCGCACGAGCGCGCGCGCCTGACCGCGCACGTCGACCACCTCGTCGAGGCGGTCGACGACCTGGTCCGCACCGCACGCGAGCCCGCGGCCTCCCGGTCGGGGGCGCGCTGCGACGCCGCCCGCGTGGTGCGGGAGCGCGCACGCTTCTGGGCGGTGCTCGCCGCGGCCCAGACCCGGGAGCTCACGGTCGACGTACCCGACGCGGTCCTCGACGTCGGCGTCGCCGCGACGGACCTCGGCGCCGCGCTCGACGTGCTCGTCGACAACGTGCTGACCCACACCCCGGAGCGCACGCCGCTCGCGCTCGCCGTGCTCCCGGGCACGCTCGTGCGGGTCGTCGTCGAGGACGCCGGGCCGGGCCTGGGTCCGGGCGACGTGGAGCGCGGGCGCAGCGGCGCGGGATCGACGGGGCTCGGGCTCGACGTCGCGCGGCGCACCGCGGAGCAGGCCGGTGGCCGGCTCGTCGTCGACCGCGGCTCGCTCGGCGGGGCGCGCGTGACGCTCGAGCTCCCCACGGCCTGACGGGCCGGCGGCCTTAACCGCACCTTGTCCTGGGCTTGCCGCCGCGCTCACCGGCACGGCGCGACCGTGGGGTCGACGCGGACGGACCGCGTCGACCGACCCCGGAGGCCCGACATGCGCTGGACCCGACGCTCGACCCTGACCCTCACCGCTGCTGCCGCCCTCGTCGGCGTGGGCGCCGTCGCGTTCGCGCAGGCGTCCGCCCCCGTCGACGGCCCGACGTCCGTGCCGAGCGCCGTCGACGTCTCCCCGTCGCCCACGAGCAGCCCCGACGACCGCGGGGGCGACGACCGGCGTGGGGACGACGACCCGACGCCCGGCCCGTCCGCGACGCCCACCGTCTCGCCGTCCGCGGTGCCGAGCGCGAGCCCGTCCCCGAGCTCGTCCTCGAGCCCGTCCTCGTCATCGAGCCCGACCTCGGCCCCGGGGACCGACGACAGCGACGGCCGCGTCGGTGGCGGGCACGGCTCGGACGACTCGGGCTGGGACGACCACGGCTCCCACGGCCGCGGGCACGGCTCGGACGACGACCGCGACGACGACTCGCGGGGCCGGGGCTCGGACGACGACCACGACGACGACTCACGCAGCGGGGGCTCGGACGACGACCGCGACGACGACTCGCGGGGCCGGGGCTCGGACGACGACCACGACGACGACTCGCGCGGCGGGGGCTCGGACGACGACCGCGACGACGACTCGCGCGGGCGCGGCTCGGACGACTGACCGGTCGCACCGCACGGGGGTGCTGGGCGGGGTGGCCGGTCGGTGCGACCGAGCGGCCACCCGCGCCGCGTCGTCACGCGCAGGCACGATGCGTGCCCCGGACCGCCCGGACCGGGACCCGCGGCCTCGCCGCCGTCAGGACGCCGCGGGGATCTCCGCGAGCAGCGCGAACGTCTCGCCGAACCGTCCGCGGAGCACGGCGATGCGCCCGAAGGGCGTGTCCTCGGGTGCGCTGATCACCGTCCCGCCGAGGCTCGTCGCGAGCGCGGCCGAGGCGTCGCAGTCGACCACCCCGAAGTACGTGCTCCACGTCGGGCGCAGGTCGCCGGTCGGGCTCGGCATGCTCTCGCCGTACTGCCCGATCCCCGCGACCTCCCGATCGCCGAGCTGGAGGCTCACGTAGTCGAAGCCCGGCCCGCTCATGTCGACGATCTGGTAGTCGAACAGCGCCGTGTAGAAGGCGCGGGCGGTCGTCGAGTCGGTGCCCATGTGCTCGCTCCAGACGACCGACCCCGGCACGCCGACGACGTCGAAGCCGGTGTGCGACCCGTCCTGCCAGAGCCCGACGACGGCCCCGGTCGGGTCGGCCAGCACGGCCATCGAGCCGAAGCCCAGGACCGTCATGGGCGGCATCAGCAGCGTCCCGCCCGCGGCGGTCGCACGCGCCGCGGCGCCCTCGACGTCGGAGGTCGCGAGGTACGTCGTCCAGGCGGGCGGCGGCGCCTCGGTCCCGGGCGGCGGCGTGCCGATCCCCGCGGCGGCGTGCCCGTCGAGCGTCGCGGTCGTGTAGTACCCGGTCTCGGCGGAGCCCTCGTCGAACTCCCAGCCGAGGAGCGGCCCGTAGAACTCCCGTGCGGCGTGACGGTCCGGCACCATCAGGTCCGCCCAGCCGGGCGTGCCGTCGGGCCAGGGCTCCTCGTGGATCATCGCGTGCTCCTCGGTCGGGCGGGCGACTGCTCGTGGCCACATCCCACACCTGCGCACCTACACGCCGCAGGGCCGCCGCCGCGCCCGGCACGAACGGGCGCCCGGCAGGGGGCCCCGGGTACGACGAAGGGCGGGCACGACCGACGTGCCCGCCCTTCCCCGCTGCACGCCCCCCGACGTGCCAGGGCCGCCGCCGGACGACCCCCTGCTCACCCGGCGGCAACCGGCCTCACCCTGGTCCTCGTGCGGCCCGGGCGGCGGGCCCGGTCCGCGGTCGAGTGGCCGCACGACCCTGGGACGCCGTTGTCCCAGGGCCTGCAGCCGGCCCACAGGGTAGGGCCGGTACGTGTCCGGTTGGATGGGCCGGACACGGCACGGGAACTCAGGCGGCGGTGCGCCCGAGACCCCGGAACTCCCAGCCGGCGGCACGCCACTCGGCGGGGTCGAGCTTGCCGCGCGCGTCGATGATGCGCGGGGACGTCGCGACCTTGGCCAGCGCGGCCGGGTCGAGGCTCGTGAACTGCTTCCACTCCGTGAGCATAAGGACCACGTCCGTGCCCTCGACGGCCTCCTCGGCCGACGTCGCGTAGGAGAGGGTCGGGAAGCTCGCCCGCGCCGTGTCGCCCGCCTCGGGGTCGAACACGGTGACCTGCGCGCCGCGCAGGTGCAGCGCGGCGGCCACGTTGAGCGCCGGCGAGTCGCGCACGTCGTCGGTCAGCGGCTTGAAGGCCGCACCGAGGACGCAGATGCGCCGGTTGAGCACGGAGCCGCCGAGCGCCTCCATCGTCATGTCGATGACGCGCTCGCGCTGGCCCATGTTGATCTCGTCGACCTGCTGGAGCAGCGCCGCGGCACGGTACGCGCCGAGCTCGTTCGAGCGGTGCATGAGCGCACGGATGTCCTTGGGCAGGCAGCCGCCACCGAAGCCGAGACCGGCGTCGAGGAACTGGCGGCCGATGCGGACGTCGTGGCCCAGCGCGTCGGCGAGGACGGTCACGTCGGCGCCCGCTGCCTCGCACACGCCGGCGATCGCGTTGATGAACGAGATCTTGGTCGCGAGGAACGCGTTCGCAGAGACCTTGACGAGCTCGGCCGTCGGGAGGTCCGTCACGACGACGGGCGTGCCCTCGGCGATCGGGCCGGCGTAGACCTCACGCATGATCGCCTCGGTGCGGGCGTTGGTGCCGCCCAGGACGATGCGGTCGGGGTGCAGCGTGTCGTCGACGGCCTTGCCCTCGCGCAGGAACTCCGGGTTCCAGAGGAGGTCGACCTCGACGCCCTCGGGCGCCAGGCCGGCGACGAGCTCACGGAGCCGGGCCGCGGTGCCGACCGGGACGGTCGACTTGCCGACGATCACGGCGTTCTTCGTGAGGTTCTTCGCGACGGTCGACGTGGCGGACGCGACGTAGCCGAGGTTCGCCGCGTGGCTCGTCTTCATCTGGGGCGTGCCGACGCAGATGAAGTGCACGTCGCCCCAGCGCGCGGCCTCCTCGAGGTCCGTCGAGAAGGTCAGGCGGCCGGTCGCGAGCTGCTTCTCGAGCAGCTCGGGCAGTCCGGGCTCGAAGAACGGGACCTTGCCGGCGGCGAGCGCGGCGACCTTGTTGGCGTCGGTGTCGACGCCCATGACCTCGAAGCCGAGCTCGGCCATCGAGACGGCGTGCGTCGCGCCGAGGTAGCCGGTGCCGTAGACCGAGATCTTCAGGCCGGCGGGGACGGGGGCGTCGGCCGCGACGGCGGCGACGGTGGTGGCGGTGGTCTTGCTCACGGGTTCTCCCTGGGTGCGGTGCTGACGGTGGCCGACGGGGCCGGTGACGCGCTGGGCGTCGAGACGGGTGCTGCGGGTCGTGCTGCCGCCCGGGCGGCGTCGAGCGGCGCGGAGCCCTCGACGAACCGGGCCAGCGGGTTCGTGATGCCGGCGGTGAACGCCTCGGTCGAGGCGCGGCGTGAGTCGATCCGCCAGTCGTTCGTGACGAGCTCGCCCCGGACCGTCGAGGTCACCGTGAGGTTGAACCACGCGAGGCCGATCACGTCGTCGTTCTCCGGCAGCGTGAGCGCCTCGAACAGCGAGGCGATCCACTGGGGCTTGGTGCCGCCGACCTCGGACGCCCCGATCTCGGCGAGCAGGATCGGCTTGTCCGCGATCGCGCGGAGCTGGTCGAGCGAGCGCCCGAACGTGTAGGCGAACGTCGAGTCGTTGCCCGCGCGGTACGGCGGGCGGTTGTACCCGGACAGCCCGACCCAGTCGACGTACTCGTCGCCCGGGTAGAGGCCCTCGAGCACGCCGGGCGCCTGGAGCGACGCGGGCAGGTTGTTGACGATGTTCGGCGCCCAGACCCAGACGACGAGGTCGCCGGCGCCCTCCTGCTCGAAGATGCCGTGCACGTGGCGCCACATCGCCGCGTAGTCCCCGACCCGGTTGCCGTTGATCGGCTGCCCGGTCTGGGTCCGCTCGGACCAGGGGTACCAGTCGCCGTTCATCTCGTGGTCGAGCCGGATCCCGAGCGGCAGGCCGAGCGCCGCCACGTCCCGGGCGTACTGGCGCAGGTACGCGTCGTACGCCCCGGGCACGCCGGCCCCGGGGTCACCGAGGATGACGGGCAGCGAGTACGCGGGCTGGTCGAGCTCGTCGTTCGGGGCGTCGCTCGGGTGCGACTCCCACGTGAGCAGCGGCATGAGCCCGCGGTCCCACGCCTTCGTCACGGCGTCGGCGCGGAACGGCTTGTCCCACCCGCTGAACCACCCGACCGTCGTGGGCGTGACCCCGGCCCGCGCCGCGACGTCGTCGAACGTCGCGAAGCTGAACGGCGCCTGCGCGGTGTACAGGCCGAGCTGCCGCCTCGTCGGGTTGACGAGCTCGGCCTTGCTCGGCGCCGTCGGCCGCGTGGTGACCGCTGCCGCCGGACCGGCCGGCTGCGTCGGGTTCCGCGTGTTCGCGGGCCCGGTGCCGGGCTCGCGTGCCGACTTCGTGCTCTTGCTGCTCGACGAGCCCGCGGCAGAGCCGGAGCGAGCCGAGGACCCGCCGGTGGACGACCCCGTGCCGGCGGCCGCCTTCTTCGCGGCGGCCTCCTGCTGCGCGGCCGCCGACTCCTGCTCGCCCTTGAGGCGGGCAGCCTGCTCCTTGCCGAGCGTCTCGCGCAGGCCCTGGGACTGCGCGCGGCTCTCCGCGAGGTCCTCCCGTGCCGCCGCGAGCTCCCGGGCCAGGCGACGCTCCTCCGCGGAGGGCGTCGCCGTGGCCGCGGCCGCGACGGGCCGGCCGGTGGCCGACACGTCCGGGGTGTTCCACACCGCCAGCGTGACCACGACGAGCGCGGCGACCACGGCGACGGTCAGGAACCGCCCCCGGGCGGTCAGGCGACCCATCGTGGGAGCCCACCAGGCGCGGCCGAGGGCCGCGGCGGACTCGCTGAGCGAGCGACGGTCAGACATAGAGGAGCGACTCCAGGGCGAGGATCCCGGCCGCGATGACGTAGGGGATGCCGGCCTTCGGGTTGAGGTGACGACGGCGCGAGCGCTGCGCGGGAGCGGTCGACGCGGTGCGGACGGGACGCTCGCGGACGGCCACGGCGGCACCCGGGCGGGTGTCGACGACGTCGGCCGGGGCGGTGCCGTACAGCGCGTCGAGCTCACGCATCAGCTCGTCGGACATCGGCTCGATCGGCTCGGTCGTGCCCTGCGGGGCGAGCCGGCGGGCCGTCGGTGCTGCGGCCGCGGCGGGCGCCGCGGTTCCGGTCGTCAGGTTCTCCGCGGAGTCGACCTCGCTCTCGCCACCGGCGTAGGCACCGGCACGCGTGCCCCACCCGGAGGCGTGCGCCATGCGCAGGAAGCCCAGGAGGCGGATCGGCATGAGGAAGAACGTCGAGACGATGATGAAGACGGGCAGGCGGAAGAAGTCCCCGGGGACCTCCTGCAGGTGGCGGATCTGGCGGATCGCCATCGACAGGACCGACGAGACGACCATGAGGCTGACGACCCAGGCCCAGCCCGCGGTCTGCCCGTACGTCTCGAGGATCGCCTGGTACAGGTTCACGCCGGTGCCGGTCGCGGCGCGGTAGAGCCAGCCGCCGAGCGTCCCGACGAGCAGGAACGGCAGGATGATGTCCGCGAGGAAGAACATCGCGAGGACGGGGGCGTGCCCGAGCATCCAGGGCAGCATGCGCAGGGTGTTGTACTGGCTGCCGCGCGCCCAGCGGAGCTGCTGCTTGAAGAGCTTCTTCACCTGCAGCGGTGCGTCCGTGTAGACGAGGCTCGTGTGCTGGTACACCGTGCGGTAGCCGGCCTTGAGCGTGAGGTTCGTGAGCGTCCGGTCGTCGGAGACCTCGAGGAACACGCCCATGAACTTCTGGGTCATGAAGTCGTCCATGACCTTCATCAGGATGTCGCGGCGGAACGCGATCGTGCGGCCCGGGAGGCAGCCGACCTGGCCGAGCACCGACTGCGCGGGCATCGAGTACAGCGAGCGCGAGTTCTCGAGCCAGTCCGCCCAGCGGGTGATCCAGGAGCGCTCCGGCTCGAGGATCCGCTGACGGGTGGTCACGCCGCCGACGCGCGGGTCGGCGAACGGCTTGACGAGCTCGCCGAGCGCGCCCGGCGTCCAGATCGTGTCGGAGTCGAGCAGCACGGTGATCTCGTACCGCGACATCTCGGTGCCGATCTTGACGGCGTTGCGCTTGCCGGGGATCGGGGTGTGCACCCAGCGCACGAGCGGGGCGAACTCGTCGCAGACCGCCTGCAGGTCCGGGTTCGGCTTGCCGTTGATGACGACGATGACCTCGTCGGGGTTCTGCTCCGTCACGCGGGTCAGCACGTCCCGGAAGAGGTCGAGCGGCTCGTCGACGACGGGCACGATGATGCTCGTGCGGGCGTGGTGCTCGGCGGTGAACGGGCGGTAGCGCCGCGAGAGCACCACCTTGGCGACCCAGAGGAGCCACACCAGGGCGGAGAACACCGAGAACAGGTAGATCTCGGCGTGGTCCACCCACATGTGGCGCAGCTGGAGCAGGAAGATGAACATCTAGGTCCTCAGGTCTCGGCGACGTGCGGGCACGGCGGCGCCCGCCCGCGAGGGGCGATCAGCGGTGGACGGCTCAGCCGTCGAGGAGACACGCGAGGGTGTGGGTGGGCGCGCTCGCCCCTGGCGCCGACCGGGGGGCTCCCGGACTGCGGCCAGCCCCCTGTGGCTTCGGCACTCGCCGCTCGGTCCCCCGAACGGCTGAAACCAACGGTCACCCGGGCGCAGGTGAAAAAGCAACCCTCCGGAAGGTAATTCTCAGGGGCGTGTGACGGAAGCCACTAAAGGCTTGCGAAGGTCCTCCGAGAATGTCCGATTGACACGATTCCACGAATGTCCGAAATGCACGAGCCGAGTCATTAGGGCATGTGTCCAGCAGTCATTGTTGGACGATCGTCCAGGATTCACCCGGGCGTTTCGGTAGGCGCCGTGCTAGAGCGCGCGCACCGGCCCGAGGCGCGCGTCGAGGAAGGCGAGGACCTCGGCGAGGTAGCGGCCGCGCGCCGGCTCGGGGGACAGCGCGAGGTCGTGCGCGCCGCCCGGCACCGGCACGTACGTGACGTCCGGGCCGAGGCGCGACGCGAGGCCCGCGATGTGCGCGACGTCGAGCACGCTGTCGGTCGTCAGGAGCTGCTCGTGCCAGCGGTCGTCCGGCCCGGAGGCGTCGGACGACAGCACGAGCACCGGGCACGAGACCTCGAGCCCCCGCGCGACCCGCCGGTGCGCCCGCCGCACGGTCCGCACCCAGCCCGCGCGCGCCGGGAACCCGCGGTGCGGCTTCCAGGTGAGGTCGAACTCCCACTCGCCGCCGGTCGCGGAGTGCAGCGCGGTCCCGTAGTGCTCGCCGATCTTCCCGACGACGAGCCGCGGCGCGGGGCGGCCGACGAGGTCGACCAGCCGGGTCAGCACGGTCCGCTCGAACCGCGTCCCGCGCAGGTCGAGGTACGGGCTGTTGAGCACGAGCGCGTCCGCCGGGCGGCTCGCGCGGCGCGCGTGCGCCCACAGCGACGCGATCAGCCCGCCCGTCGAGTGCCCGAGCACGACGACCTGGTCGTGCTCCTCGCGCAGCACCGTGACCGCCGCGTCGACCTCCTCCGCGTACGTCGCGAGCTCGGTCACGTAGTTGGGCTCCTGCCACGGCCGCAGCGACCGGCCGTAGCCGCGCAGGTCGAGCGCGTAGAAGTCCTCGCCGTGCGCCGCGAAGGCGTCCCCGACGTGCGCCTGGAAGAAGTAGTCGACGAACCCGTGGACGTACAGGACCGCGCGGCTCGACGTCGGTCCCGGGCCGTCGCCCACGGGGTCGACCTCCCGGTGCACGAGCGTCGCGACGGCCTCGCCCTGCGCGTCGGGGCGCAGGTGGATCGTGCGCGCGGTCCAGCCGGCGCCGAGCACGTCCGGGACGGGCTCGCCGATCGCGACCGGGGGGCGGCCTGCGGTGGGCGACCCCGACCTCGCGCGCTCGCCGGAGCCGGCGGGGACGGGCGCGTGCGTGTCGTCGGTGGTCTGCGCGTCGTCGGGCATGCGCCGATCGTCGCACGCGGGGACGTGCGTCCGGTCGCGGGTCGAGACTGCGGCGCGGCGGACCTCAGCGTCCGGCCGCCGTGGCCGATGGGGACGGCATGAGCGGGTCCGAGGCCACCGGGACCGCGGCCGGGCGACCCCCGCGCCGTGGCGTCGCCGAGCCGAGCCGCGGGCGTGGTGCGCCGGGGCCGCACCGGTCCCCGGAGCCCGGGGTGCTGCGCCTCGCGCGCACCGCCCCCGGGTGGATGCGCCGCGGCGGGCTCGCGGTGCTGGGCGGCCGGGTCCTCCTGCTGTCGGCCGGGACGATCGTCGTCCTTGCGTCGCCGTTCCTGGCTCTGACCCCGACCATGACGCGCGCGCTCGGGCTCGTCTCCGCGGGGATGCTCCTGGTCGTCGCGGCCGTGCGGCTAGTCCCGTGGGAGCGGCTGCACCCCTCCGCGGCGGTCGTCTTCCCCGCGGCGAACCTCGTCGCCGTCGGTGCGCTCGGGCTCGCGAGCGGCCGCAGCCAGATCGCGTTCGCGGGCGTCCTGACGCTCTCGTTCGTGTACGCGGGGGTGTTCCTGCCCGTGCGCGTCGGCCTGCTGCTCGTGCCGCTCGCGTGGGGGGCGTACTGCGCGATGGTCCCGCAGGTGGACGCGGTCGTCGTCGTCCGGCTCGCGATCAACGCCGCCGTGTGGGTCGCGGTGATGTACGCGCTCGCGGCGATGACGGCGTACCAGCGCGCGGTCGCCGACCAGCTCGCGACCGCGACCCGGACCGACGCGCTCACGGAGCTCGGCAACCGGCGCGGCCTGGACCAGCGCCTCGCGCGGCTGGCCCCGGACGACACCGTCGTCGTGTGCGACCTCGACCACTTCAAGGACGTCAACGACCGCGACGGGCACGCCGCGGGCGACGAGGTGCTCGGGCGCTTCGCCGCGGTGGTGCAGGGCGTGCTGGGGCCGGACGACTACGCCGCGCGCTACGGCGGCGAGGAGTTCGTGCTCGTGCTGCACCGTGCGGCGGCGGGCGACGCGACGGCGCTGCTCGGCGCCCTGCGGGACCGCTGGCTCGCGACCGGCGCCGACGTGACCTTCTCGGCGGGCGTCGCGCGCGCGGACGGGAGCCACGCGCCGCAGCAGGTGCTCGCGGCGGCGGACGTCGCGCTCTACGAGGCGAAGGCGGCGGGCCGGGACCGGTTCCGCACCGCGCCGTGCCCGGGGGCGCTGCCGTCGGTGCCGACGCAGCGCGGCGGCGACTGAGCCTGCGGCGACCCCGCGGCGACGTAGCGCCGGCCGGGGGGTGCGGGGTGCGGCCGGGCGCGCGTCCGGCGGGGGTCGCGGACCAGACTTGAGCGGAATAGGCTCAACTCTGGACGGGTTGCACCACGCAGAGTCCTGCGGGCGGGCAGCGGCCCGGCCGTACGGACTGCACCCACCCACGCAGCACCACAGCACGACCCCGGAGGCACCACGTGGACGCCAAGCTCACGACCAAGTCCCAGGAGGCCCTCGGCGACGCCATCCAGCAGGCGTCCGCCGCCGGCAACCCCCAGCTCGAGCCCGCACACCTGCTCAGCGCCCTGCTCGCGCAGCAGGGCGGCGTCGCGAACGCGCTGCTCGACGCCGTCGGCGCCGACCGCAGCGCGCTCGGCCGTTCGGTGCGCGCGACCCTCGTCGGCCTGCCCGCCGCGAGCGGCTCCGCCGTCGCCCAGCCGACCGCCTCGCGCGCGACCGCCGCCGCGATCGACGCCGCCTCCTCGGAGGCCCGGGCGCTCGGCGACGACTACGTGTCGACCGAGCACCTGCTGCTCGGCCTCGCCGCCGGCCAGTCCGGCGTGGCTGACGCGCTGCGCGCCCAGGGGGCGTCCCGCGACGCCCTGGCCGCCGCGCTACCGACCGTGCGCGGCACCGGGCGCGTCACGAGCCCCAACCCCGAGGGCACCTTCCAGGCGCTCGAGCAGTACGGCGTCGACCTCACCGCCGCCGCGCGCGATGGCAAGCTCGACCCCGTGATCGGCCGCGACTCCGAGATCCGGCGCGTCGTGCAGGTCCTGTCGCGCCGCACCAAGAACAACCCCGTGCTGATCGGCGAGCCCGGCGTCGGCAAGACCGCCGTCGTCGAGGGCCTCGCGCAGCGCATCGTCGCGGGCGACGTGCCGGAGTCCCTGCGCGGCAAGCGCCTCGTCTCGCTCGACCTGGCGGCGATGGTCGCGGGCGCCAAGTACCGCGGCGAGTTCGAGGAGCGGCTCAAGGCTGTCCTCGAGGAGATCAAGTCCTCCGAGGGCGAGGTCGTCACGTTCATCGACGAGCTGCACACCGTCGTCGGCGCCGGGGCGTCCGAGGGCAGCATGGACGCGGGCAACATGCTCAAGCCCATGCTCGCCCGCGGCGAGCTGCGGCTCGTCGGTGCGACGACGCTCGACGAGTACCGCGAGCGCATCGAGAAGGACCCGGCGCTCGAGCGGCGGTTCCAGCAGGTCTTCGTCGGCGAGCCGTCGGTCGAGGACTCGATCGCGATCCTGCGCGGCCTCAAGGAGCGCTACGAGGCGCACCACAAGGTCACGATCTCGGACGCCGCGCTCGTCGCCGCCGCGACGCTCTCCGACCGCTACATCGCCGGACGTCAGCTCCCCGACAAGGCGATCGACCTGGTCGACGAGGCCGCGAGCCGCCTGCGCATGGAGCTCGACTCCTCGCCCGTCGAGATCGACGTGCTCCAGCGCGCGGTCGACCGGCTCACGATGGAGGAGCTCACGCTCGCCAACGCCGACGACCCGGCAAGCGTCGAGCGGCTCGAGAAGATCCGCGCCGACCTCGCGGACCGCCGCGAGGAGCTCGCGTCGCTCACCGCGCGCTGGGAGAAGGAGAAGGCCGGCCACAACCTCGTCGGCGACCTCAAGGCGAGGCTCGACGAGCTGCGCAGCGCCGCGGACAAGGCCCAGCGCGAGGGCGACCTCGCGACGGCCGGCCGCCTCCTCTACGGCGAGATCCCGACCGTCGAGAAGGAGATCGCGGCGGCCGAGGAGCGCGAGCAGCAGGCCACGCTCGGCGCCGACGGCGACGGGGTCGCCGGACCGGCGCCCGCGCCGATGATCGCCGACAAGGTCGGCCCCGACGAGGTCGCCGAGGTGGTCTCGGCGTGGACGGGCATCCCCGCCGGGCGGCTGCTCGAGGGCGAGAGCGCCAAGCTCCTGCGCATGGAGGACGTGATCGGCGAGCGGCTCATCGGCCAGCGCCCCGCGGTCGCCGCCGTCTCCGACGCCGTGCGGCGCGCCCGCGCCGGGATCTCCGACCCGGACCGTCCCACGGGCTCGTTCCTGTTCCTCGGGCCCACGGGCGTCGGCAAGACCGAGCTCGCGAAGGCGCTCGCGGACTTCCTGTTCGACGACGAGCGCGCGATCGTGCGCATCGACATGTCGGAGTACTCGGAGAAGCACGCGGTCGCGCGGCTCGTCGGCGCCCCGCCCGGGTACGTCGGCTACGAGGAGGGCGGCCAGCTCACGGAGGCGGTGCGGCGCCGGCCCTACTCCGTCGTGCTGCTCGACGAGGTCGAGAAGGCGCACCCTGAGGCGTTCGACATCCTGCTCCAGGTGCTCGACGACGGCCGCCTCACCGACGGCCAGGGGCGCACGGTCGACTTCCGCAACGTCATCCTCGTGCTCACGTCGAACCTCGGCTCGCAGTTCCTCGTCGACCCGCTGCTCGACCCCGACCCCGACGCCAAGCGCGACGCGGTGATGAGCGCCGTGCGGTCCGCGTTCAAGCCGGAGTTCCTCAACCGGCTCGACGACGTCGTGCTGTTCGACCCGCTCACCATCGGCGAGATCGGGCGCATCGTGGAGATCCAGGTCGCCGCGCTGGCTGCCCGGCTCGCCGACCGCCGGCTCACGCTCGACGTGACGCCCGCGGCGCGCGAGTGGCTCGCGATCGAGGGGTTCGACCCCGCGTACGGCGCGCGGCCGCTGCGCCGGCTCGTGCAGAAGGAGATCGGGGACCGGCTCGCGCGGATGCTGCTCGGCGGCGAGGTGCACGACGGCGACACCGTCGTGGTCGACCGGGCGGGCGACGGCGGGCTCGTGCTCACGTCGGGCCGGGCGGTCCCGGTCGCCTGACGGCGGACGGCGGTCAGGGCGGGTGCGGGGGCGTCCCTCGCACCCGCCGTGCTGCGTCCGCCGGTCGCCCCGGACACGCCTCCGCGTACCTCCGCGGACACGCCTCCGCGTACCGCCGCGGACACGCCGCCGCGTGCCGCGCGCCCGGCTCAGCGCAGCAGGTCGCGGACGTCGTCGCGCCGGACCGCCACGACCGTGAGGTCGTCGAGCTGCTCGCCGGCGTCCGCGACCAGCGTGAGCACCGCCTGCGCCGCGGCGTCGGCGGAGACGGCCCCCCGCACCGCGGCCTCGACGCGCCCGAGGTCGGCCACGGTCCCGCCGATCGCGTCGAGCACCGCGTCGCTGAACATGAGCAGCACGTCGCCCGAGTCGAGGTGCGCCGTCCCGCTGTGGCGCGGCGTGCCGGGGTCGACGCCCAGCGGCAGCCCCAGCGCCGGCAGCCGCTCGCTGCCGCCGTCGGCGCGCACGACGAGCGAGAGCCCGTGCCCGGCGTCGGCGTACGTGACGGCGCCCGTGACGATGTCGACGCGCGCGTGGAAGACGGTGACGAAGGCGCCGGCCCCGGCGAGGTCCGCCTCCATCGCCTCCTCCGCGGCGACGAGGGCGGCGGCGACGTCCCGCTCCGGGCCGAACGAGCGCAGCACCGACCGGGACGTCGCCGCGAGGATCGCCGCCCCGGTGCCCTTGCCCATGACGTCCGCGAGCGTCACGACGAGCCCGCCGAACACGGGCTGCCAGTCGTAGAAGTCCCCGCCGACGGAGCCCGCGGGCGAGAACCGCGCCGCGACGGCGTACCCGGGGACGTCCGGGAGGCTCGCGGGCAGCAGGCTCGCCTGCACCTGCGCGGCCCGGGTCAGCTCCTCGCGCTGGGTCGTCACGTCGCGCATCACCGTGACCACGCCGCCGCCGGCCTCGTCGGGCAGGGGTGCGGAGCTGAAGCTGACGACGCGGCCGCGCGGGACGCCGACGTTCCGCACGAGCAGGTCGACGTCGCGCACGATCGCCCCGGTCACCAGGGCGCGGTGGTGGGGGAGCTCGGCGTCGTCGACCGGCGACCCGTCGGGGCGGTACAGGCCGTAGTACGAGCTCGACGCGACGACGCCCGTCGTGCTGGTCACGCCGCCCATGAGCTCGGACGCGCGCCGGTTCCGCAGCACGATCCGTCCGTCCCGGTCGGTGACCGTGACGCCCTCGTCCATCGTGTCGACGATCGTCGAGAGCAGCCCGGCCTGCGTGCGCGCCTCGTCGCCGGCCGCCCGGACGTCGCGCACGAGGCGGTCCCGCTCGTCGCGCGCGAGCGCCAGGGCGAGCCCGATGACGGAGACGAGCCCCACGTAGAGCTGGGCGACGACGACCTGGGTGACCTGGTCCCCGACGGCGGCGAACGGCCCGATCCCGGCGAGCGTGAAGAGGATCGCGGTCACGCCCATCGCGGAGTCGTGCGCGACGACGAAGCGCGTGCGCAGCCGGGTGCCGGTCCACACGGTGAGCGCGATGAGCGGGAACGCGAGCGGCAGGCTCTCGAGCGCGACGAACCAGACCCCGTACATCAGGGGCGGCACGAGGACCGCGGCCACGTGCTCCCCGAGCCGTGTCGGGACCCACCGGGCGCCGCCGTCGGGCTGGTCGCGGACGGAGCGCCGCTCGTGCAGCCACGACCCGATGCTGAAGCCGAGCGTCCCGACGACGAGGATGCTCACGGTGTTGCGCACGACCCAGACCAGCACGAGCGGCCAGGACCAGCCGTCGCCCGACATCCACGTCACCGCCGGGACGAGCAGCCCGGACACGAACGAGCTCATGACGGCGGCGAGCACGAGCCACCACAGCTCCTCGACGCGCACGAACGGCGTGCGCCCCGCGCCGAGCCAGATCCGCGGGCACCAGCGGCTGAACAGCACGCAGAACGTCGCGGCCTGCGCGACGGAGGCGGCGCTCAGCACGAGCGCCTCGGGCGGCGGGGTGCCGGTCAGCACGTTGACGACCCAGGTGACGGACGCGAGCACCGCGAGGTCGAGGCGCGGCAGGGAGCCGTTCGCGCGGACCGCGAGCCACAGCACGGCGACGCCCGCCGCAGGCCACACGAGGCTGACCTCGCCGCCCTCCAGGACGGTGAGCCGGCCGACGAGCGCCGCGCCCGCGTAGATCGCGGCGAACCCGACGAGGGTCCGCCACGACGTGGGCGCCGGGCGTGCCCGCGCCGGCACCGGGCCGGACGGGGCCGACGTCGGCGTCTGCCTCACGGCAGCCGTCAGCGCACTGGCCACAACGGAAACCCCCCGGTTCGCGTGAGAACTCTGCCATCCGGAGGTTACGCGGACGTCGCGGCGCGAATCGGACACCGACCGGGCGAAGCGCTCCGGCAGCGGGTGATTCCTGACCGCCCGGTAGCGCGCGGGCTCCGCGGGAGCCGTGCGGGACCGTCCGGTAACGTCCGGCGGATGACCGACGCGACCCCGACCGTCCCGTTCAGCGACCCCGCCCTGCTCGCGGAGCTGCTCGCGCAGGAGGAGCAGCTCGTCCTCCCGCGCCTCGACCACGACGACGCGTGGCGCCTCGGCGTCCTCGTCGCCGGGCTCGCCGAGGAGCGCGGCCTGAGCGTCGTCGTGCGCGTCGAGCTCGACGGCGAGGAGGGCCCGCACACGGTGTTCCAGCGCGCGTTCGCGGGCTCGACGCCGGCCAACGACTGGTGGCTCGGGCGCAAGGCGGCGGTCGTGCGGCACTTCGGGCACTCGTCGTTCGCGGTCGGCACCCGGTTCCGCGTCGAGGGCACGACGTTCGAGGAGTCCGCGGGCCTGGACCCCGAGCGGTACGCCGCGCACGGCGGCTGCGTGCCGCTGCGGGTCGGCGGCGCGCTCGTCGGCGTCCTCGGCGTCTCGGGCCTGCCGCAGGCCGAGGACCACGCGCTCGCGGTCGAGGGGCTCACGGCGTTCCTCGGCTGACCGCCTGCGCGTGGCCGCCTGCGCCTGACGGCCTGCGCCTGACCGCGCACCCCTCCCCGCCCGTCCGCCCCGCTCGGCACCACCCGCGCGCGGGCGTCGCGGTGCGCGTCGGGTCGCCGCCGGTAGCGTGCGCGTCATGACCGCCGCACGCGTCCTGCCCGCCGCCCTGCCCGCCCCCCGCTTCCCCGACCCGGCCGACGCGCCGCCGCTGCGCTGGGGGATCCTCGCGCCGGGCTGGATCGCCGGCATGTGGGCCGAGACGGTCCTGGCGAACACGAACCAGCGGATCGTCGCCGCGGGCTCGCGGTCGGCCGAGCGCGCGGCCCGGTTCGCGGCGCAGCACGGGATCGAGCGCTCGTACGGCTCGTACGCGCAGCTCGTCGAGGACCCCGAGGTCGACGTGGTGTACGTCGCGAGCCCGCACAGCGAGCACCGCGAGCAGGCGCTGCTCGCGATCGCGGCCGGCAAGCACGTGCTCGTCGAGAAGGCGTTCACGCGCAACGCCGCCGAGGCCGCCGAGGTCGTGGCCGCGGCCCGGGCGGCCGGGGTGTTCGTCATGGAGGCCATGTGGACGCGCTACCTGCCGCACACCGACGTGGTGCGCCAGCTGCTCGACGACCGCGCGCTCGGCGACGTGCACCTCGTGACCGGCGACTTCGGCGTGCTCGCGGACCCGGAGCCGACTCACCGGCTGCTCGACCCGGCGCTCGCGGGCGGCGTGCTGCTCGACCTCGGCATCTACCCGCTCGCGTGGGCGCAGCTCGTCGCGGGGCACGCCGGCGGGGCGGGCGCCACGGCCCTCGCGGTCGAGCCGGACAGCGTCCAGGCCACCGGCGTGCTCGCCTCGACGGGGGTCGACGCGCAGGCGCTCGTGCAGCTCGGCTGGGCGAGCGGCGTGCAGGCGCAGGTCTTCACGACGATGCTCGGCGCGACCGCGCAGACCGGGACCGTCACGGGCTCGCGCGCGCGCCTCGAGCTCGGCGGGGAGTTCTTCACGCCGACGAGCGTGACGATGGTCGCCGGCGACGAGCGCGTCACGTGGGACGACAACCGCATCACCGGGCACGCCGGGCTGTGCTTCCAGGCGGCGGCGCTCGCGCGCTACGTCGCCGAGGGCCGCACCGAGTCCCCGCTCCAGCCGCTCGACGAGACCGTCGCGGTGCTCCGCACGGCCGACGAGGTCCGCCGCCAGCTGGGCGTGGTCTTCCCCGGGGAGTGACCCGACCGCCGGACCCTCGCGCGCCCGCGGGGCGTGCGAGGGTCCGGTGCCGTCCTCCGGGGTCGACGCCGTCCCCCGTGTGGCCGGGCGCGCGGGCCCGTGCAGGTCAGACCGTGAAGCGCGTCATCGCCTCGGTGAGCTGGTTCGACAGGCGCGCGAGGTCCTGCGACGCGCTGCGGGTCTGGGCGACCCCCTCGGCGGCGACCGACGCGGCCGACGCCACCCCGGCGACGTTCCGCGCGATCTCGTCCGTCCCGGCGCCCGCGTCGGCGACGTTGCGCCCCATCTCGGTGGTCGTGGCCGTCTGCTCCTCGACGGCCGAGGCGATCGTGGTCTGGACGTCGCTGATCTCGGCGATCACGTCCGCGATCCGCCCGATCGCCTCCGCGGCGCCCGCGGCGTCGGCCTGGATCGCGGCGACGCGCGCCGCGATGTCCTCGGTCGCCTTCGCCGTCTCGCGGGCGAGCTCCTTGACCTCGCCCGCGACCACCGCGAAGCCCTTGCCGGCCTCGCCCGCCCGGGCGGCCTCGATCGTGGCGTTGAGCGCGAGCAGGTTGGTCTGCTCGGCGATGCTCGTGATGACCTTGACGACGTTGCCGATCTGCGCGCTCGAGTCGCCGAGCGACGCGACCGTCTGCGTCGTGGACCCGGCGAGCTCGACGGCGTCCCCGGCGACGCGTGCCGCGGTGCTCGCGTTGCGGGAGATCTCGCCGATCGAGGCCTCCATCTCGCGCGCACCGGCGGTGACCGTCCGGACGTTCCCGCTGACCTGGTCCGCGGCCGCGGCGACGGCCCCGGCCTGCGCCGACGTCTCCTCGGTCGCGACGGCGAGCTGCTCGGACGTCAGCGACAGCTCCTCGGACGAGGCGGCCACCTCGAGCGCGGAGTCGCGCGCCTGACCGATGACGGCCCGCATGCTCTGCTGCGCGCTCGTGAGCGCCCGCGCCATCGCCCCGACCTCGTCGCGCGAGCGCACGCCCGCGTCGACCGTGAGGTCGCCGGCCGCCATCGCCTCGAGCGAGCGCCCGACGGCGTGCAGCGGCCGCGTCACCGTCCGCGCCGCGACGAGCGCGAGGCCGACCGCGGCGGCGATCCCGAGGCCCGCGACGAGCAGGATGAGCCGCAGCCCGTTCGCGGTCGACCGGGTCGACACCGCATTCCGCTCCTGCGCGCTGCTCGCCTGGGCCTCGCGCTCGAGCTCGAGCGTGTCGCCCGCGTCGGACAGCGCGGGGCGCATCGCCTCGGTGAAGTACGCCTGGAACTCGGCGAGGTCCCCGCCGTCGGCGATCTCGTACAGGCGCGGGACGACCGCCTGGTACTCGTCGATCGCGACCGCGAACCCGTCGACGGCCGCGTCGTCGATCGCGTGCGGCCGGTAGGCGGCGATCGCCTCGTCGAGCGACACGTGGAGCTCCTCGACCTCGCCCGCGATCTCGGCGCGGCGGTCGGAGCCGGCGAGCGAGTACTCCTGGACGCGGGCGCGGCTCGACGCGAGCGAGCGCTGCATCGCCGCGAGCGAGTTGAGCTCGGTGAGGTTCTCCGCGTACAGGTCGTGCGCGTTGCGCTCGAGCCCGCGGATCTGCAGCGTCGCCACGACGCCGACGACGACCACGACGACCGCCATGACCAGCACCCCGGCGAGGATCCGCACGCGGACGGGCAGGTCGGCGAGGCTCCGCGCGCCGGGCACGCCAGGCACGGAGGGGCCGGGCGGGCCGGCAGCGGTGGGCGTCCGGGTCGGGGTCGTGATCACGGGGGTCCTCCACGGGCGTGTCGAGACGGTCGTCCCACGTATCGGTCGCAGCGGCGCAGACGTGAGCGTCGGGCCCCGACGCGGTGGGCCGCACCCGTCCCGACCTGCACACCCGCTCCCCGGGACGTCCACAAACCGCTCGCCGTGCCCGGGTGTGGGAGCGCTACCCTCGTCCTTGTCGGACGCCTGACCAGGTGCTCCGTCTCCGGGGGCGAGACGACCGAGGGGGCGACGTGGCTGACGAGTCGCTGCGCGGGTACGCGAAGGGCCGGGCCAAGCGGGAGGGCATCCTCGACGCGGCCACGGTGCTGTTCGGCGAGGTGGGGTACCGGGCGGCGTCGCTGCGCGAGATCGCGGCGCGCGCGGGGCTGTCGCACCCCGGGCTGCTGCACCACTTCCCGACCAAGGAGTCGCTGCTCGCCGCGGTGCTCGACCGGCGCGACCGGCTCGACCGTGCGCAGTTCGAGCTCGACACGAGCCAGGGCGTCGACGCGCTGCGGCACCTCGTCGACGTCGTGGCCCACAACGCGCAGTCGCCCGGGCTCGTCGAGCTGTACTGCGTGCTCTCCGCCGAGGCGACGGCCCCCGACCACCCGGCGCACTCGTTCTTCGTCGACCGGTACGCGCGCGTCGTCGCGCTGTGCGTCGAGGCGTTCCGGGTCGCCCATTCCGAGGGTGCGCTGCGCCCGGGCATCGACCCGGTGACGGCCGGGCGCTCGCTCGTCGCGCTCATGGACGGTCTGCAGCTCCAGTGGCTGCTCGACCGGGACGCGGTCGACATGGCGGCGACCGTGCGCGAGCATCTCGACGACCGGCTCGCCGTCCGCGTCTGAGACGTGCGCGCGGGCGCAGCCGGGGCCCGGGCCGCACGGCCCGGGCGCGTCGCCGGACCGGCTGGTAAGCAGGACCCGACACCCGCCGCACGGAAGAACGAGGTCGACGATGACTGTGCCCGCCGAGACCCGCGTCGAGGAGCTCCTCGCGCGCCTGACCCTCCCGCAGAAGGTCCGGCTGCTCACCGGCGCCGACTTCTGGTCGCTGCACGCCGAGCCGGCGGTCGGCCTGCGCACCCTGGTCGTCTCGGACGGGCCCTCGGGCGTGCGCGGAGCGGAGTGGGACGAGCGGGACCCGTCGCTCAACCTCCCGAGCGCGACCGCGCTCGCCGCGACGTGGGACACCGACCTCGCCTACCGCTACGGCGTCGCCGCGGCGCACGAGGCCCGCCGCAAGGGCGTCGACGTGGTGCTCGGCCCGACCATCAACCTGCACCGCAGCCCGCTCGGCGGCCGGCACTTCGAGGCGTACTCCGAGGACCCGCTGCTGACCGGCGAGCTCGCCGAGGCGTTCGTGCACGGCTGCCAGGACAACGGCGTCGGCGCGTGCCCCAAGCACTACGTGGCGAACGACTTCGAGACGGAGCGGTTCTCCGCGTCGGTCGAGGTGGGCGAGCAGGCGCTGCACGAGGTCTACCTCGCGCCGTTCGAGCGGGCCGTCAGCAGCGGGCGCGCGTGGTCCGTGATGAGCGCGTACAACGCCGTGGGCGGCACGACGATGACCGAGCACCCGCTGCTGAGCGAGCCGCTCAAGGGCTCGTGGGGCTTCGACGGCGTCGTGATCTCCGACTGGACGGCGGTGCGCTCGCTCGCGTCGGCCGCCGCCGCGCAGGACCTCGTGATGCCCGGGCCCGTGGGGCCGTGGGGCGACGCGCTCGTCGACGCGGTCGAGTCCGGCGAGGTCCCGCTCGACGCGGTCGACGACAAGGTCCGGCGGATCCTGCTGCTCGCCGCCCGGGTGGGGGCGCTCGAGGGGGTCGACGCGGCCGACCTCGTGAACGCCGCACCGGCGGCCGCCGCACCTGCGGCCACCGCGGCGGACGGGTCGCGCCGCCCGACGGACGACGCCGACATCGCCCTGGCCCGCGAGGTCGAGACGCGCGGCATCGTCCTGGTCCGCAACGACGGGATCCTGCCGCTCGCCGGCGGGGCCTCCCCGGCGCCGACGAGCGTCGCGGTCCTCGGGCAGAGCGCCCTGCGCCCGCGCACCCAGGGCGGCGGCTCCGCGACGGTGGTCCCGGTCGGGACGGTCTCGCCGCTCGACGGGGTGCGCGCGGCGTTCCCCGGCGCGACCGTCACGCACGCGACCGGCGCGCTCGTGCACGACGGCGTCCTGCCGTTCCCGCTCGACGAGATCCGCGACCCGCAGACCGGCGAGCCCGGGATCCGCGTGCGCTTCCTCGACGCCGAGGGCGGCGTGCTGCTCGAGGAGGTCCGGCGCGCGACCGACCTCATGTGGCTCGGCAACGCGCCCGTCGGGCACGACTTCGACGCCGAGACCGACTGGACCCCCGCCGCGAGCGGCCCGGTCGAGCTCGGCTGGGCGGTGCTCGGCCGCACGGCGCTCGCGGTCGACGGCGAGACCGTGCTCGACGAGGAGCTCGCCGTGGCCCCCGAGGACTTCGGCGCCGCGCTCATGGCCCCGCCGAGCGTCGCTGCGCGCGTCGAGGTCGAGGCCGGGCGCACGTACCGCCTGCGCTGGACGCACCCCATGACCGGCATCCCGTCGATGCCGGACGGCTCCGACCTGCCCGGCGTGCTCGGCTTCACCGCGGGCTGGCGTCCCGTCGTCGACCGGCCCGACGACCTGATCGCCGAGGCCGTCGAGGCCGCCCGCGCCGCCGACGTCGCGGTCGTCGTGGTGGGCACCAACGAGAAGGTCGAGTCCGAGGGCTTCGACCGCACGCACCTGTCCCTGCCCGGACGCCAGGACGACCTCGTGGCCGCGGTGGCCGCCGCGAACCCGCGCACGGTCGTCGTCGTGAACTCCGGCTCGCCCGTCGTGATGCCGTGGCGCGACGACGTCGCCGCGGTGCTGCTCACGTGGTTCGGCGGCCAGGAGTACGGGCACGCGCTCGCGGACGTGCTGACCGGTGCCGCCGAGCCGGGCGGGCGGCTGCCGACGACGTGGCCCGCGGCGCAGGAGGACGTGCCGGTGCTCGACGTGACCCCGCGCGACGGCGTCGTCCGCTACGACGAGGGCGTGCACCTCGGCTACCGCGCGTGGCTGCGCTCGGGTGCGGCGCCGGCGTACCCGTTCGGCTTCGGGCTCGGCTACACGACGTGGTCGTACGACGACGTGTCGGTGGGGTTCACCGGTCACGGTCCGGCGATCGTCAGCGTCGACGTGACCAACACGGGGACGCGCGCCGGGCGCGAGGTCGTCCAGGTGTACCTGAGCCGCCCCGGCAGCGCGGTCGAGCGCCCGGTGCGGTGGCTCGCGGGCTGGGCGTCCGTCGAGGCGGAGGCCGGCGCGACCGTCACGGCCGCCGTCGTCGTGCTCCCGCGGGCCTTCGGGCACTGGGACACCGACGTGCACGGCTGGGCGACCGAGCCGGGCGAGTTCACCGTCGAGGTCGCCCGCCACGCCGGCACGACCGACCTGACGACGACCGTCGAGGTCTGACCCACCCGCACTCGCCCGCGCCGACGACACCTGCGCACGGGCGGACGGGCCGACACGCCCGGACGTGCAGGTCAGGCGCCCGCCGCCGTGCCGTCCGCCCGGCTCTGTGCCAGGCTCGGAGCGCCGGCGTCGGGCGCCCGACCGGACGCGCCGAGAGCCTCGATGACGAGGAGATCCGATGGAGGACTTCACCCAGACGCTCGGAGCGGGGCCGCTGCTGGCGATCGCCGCCGGCGCGATCGCCCTGATCCTCCTCCTGGTCATCAAGTTCAAGCTGCACGCGTTCCTGACGCTCATCGTCGTCTCGCTCCTGACGGCGCTCGCGACGGGGATCCCGCTCGACCAGATCGCGCCGACGCTCATCACGAGCTTCGGGAACACGCTCGGACCGGTCGCGCTGCTGATCGGGCTCGGCGCGATGCTCGGCAAGCTCATCGAGCACAGCGGCGGCGCGCGCGTGCTCGCCGAGAAGCTGGTGTCGGTGTTCGGCGAGGACCGCGCGGCGTTCGCGCTCGGTGTCGCCTCGCTGATGCTCGGGTTCCCGATCTTCTTCGACGCCGGGCTCGTCGTGATGCTGCCCATCATCTTCGCGGTCGCCCGGCGCCTCGGCGGCACGAACGTGCTGCTGTACGGCATCCCGGCGGCGGCCGCGTTCTCCGTCATGCACGTGTTCCTGCCGCCCCACCCCGGGCCCGTCGCCGCGACCGAGCTGTACGACGCGAACCTCGGCCTCGTGCTCCTGATCGGCCTCGTGATCGCGCTGCCCGTCTGGTACCTGTCCGGCTACCTGTGGGGGAAGCGCGTCGGGCTCAAGTACCCGCTCCCCGTGCCGGGGCTGTTCGGTGAGCTCGACGACGACCAGCCGACCAACCCGCCGTCGGTCCGCACCGTGATCCTCGTGCTGCTGCTCCCGCTCGTCCTCATCTTCATGAACACCGGCCTCGACTCGGCCGAGGCCGCGGGTGCCGTCGACGGCGACGCGCTGTGGGTCCAGTCGTTGACCCTGGTCGGCACGTCGAGCGTCGCGCTGCTGATCTCGGTGCTCGTCGCCGCCATCGCGCTCGGCACCCGCCGCGGGGAGTCGGGCACGGCGCTCGAGAAGGTCCTCGACTCCTCGCTCGGCCCGGTGTGCTCGGTCATCCTCATCACCGGCGCGGGCGGCATGTTCGGCGGCGTGCTGCGCGCGTCGGGCATCGGTGACGCGCTGTCGACGTCCCTGGAGAACATCGGGCTGCCCGTCATCGTCGCGGCGTACGTCATCGCGGTCGTGCTGCGGCTCGCGCAGGGCTCGGCGACGGTCGCCCTCGTCACCGCGGCCGGGCTGATGGCCCCGGCAGTCGGTGCGGGCGACTACAGCGCGCTGCAGGTCGCCTGCATCGTGCTCGCCACGGCGGCCGGCTCGGTCTTCGCGAGCCACGTCAACGACTCGGGCTTCTGGCTCGTCGGCCGGCTCATGGGCATGGACGTCAAGACGACGCTGCGGACGTGGACGGTCCAGCAGACCCTCGAGTCGGTGCTGGCGTTCGCGCTCATCTCGGTGATCTTCGTGATCGCGTAGCCGGACGGACGGACGGACGGGCCGGACGTGCGGGCGGGCCGCGGCCGGCGGCACGGGGTGCGGCGACGGACCGGTGGGTGCGGGGTGCGACGACGGACCGGTGGGTGCGGGGTGCGACCACGGACCGGTGGGCGCGGGGTGCCACGACCGCCCGGTGGGCGCGACGCTCCGCCGACCGGCTACGGCAGCGTGACGGTCCCGTCGAGGAACGACCCGGTGATCCCGCCGCCCTCGACGGTCGCGAGGCAGACGCCCGTGCGGTCCCCGCGACCCCACGACTGCTCCGTCGGCGCCCAGGTGACCGGGCGCACCCCCTGCTCAAGCTCCGCGGGGCTCAGCGCGCACGCCGACGCGACGCGCGCGTCGGCCGACTCCTGCCCCGGCCAGATCGCGTCGGGCGAGAACGCGTACTGCGTGACGACCTCGGCGGCGTGCGGGTCGGCGCACGGAACGGCGGTGACGGTGTCGACGGGACCGTCGGCCGGCAGCTCCGCGAGGCACACGCCGGTCACGAGCTGGCGCGCGTGCACCTCGCGCCGGGCGTCGACGTCGCCCGCGAGCGGACGCTCGGCCCGCGACGTCAGGACCGAGCCCACGACGACCCCGGTCCACCCGAGCGTGCCCAGCACCCCGAGCGCGATCCCGGCGAGCGCCAGCCGGCCACCGCGCCGGCCGCGGGAGCGCACGCGCGCACGGGCGACGAGCCCCAGCACGAGCGCGACCGGCCCGCCGCCCAGCACGCCGAGCACGACCGACGCCCAGGCGGTGGGCTCGGTGGGTACCGCGGGGGCCTCCCAGCCCGGCGCGTAGTACGGCTCCGCGGACGACGCGAACGGGTCCCCGGGCCGGTCGGGGCCGGGTCCGGACGGCTGCGGGCCGGGCGCTGAGCTCATGGGTCGAACCTAACCGAGCGGCGCGGGCCGACGGACGGGACGGGCCCGGCTCAGGGGGAGACGGGCTCGCCGTCGACCAGGAGCCCGCCCGCGACGAGCGAGCCGGTGAGCTCGCTGTCCCAGCCGTCGAGCACGCAGTACCCGGACGTGCGGCCGGCCGCGTACTGGTCGGGGTGCGGGTAGAACACGTCGACGCCCACGTCGTAGCCCACGATCTGCGTCGCGAGCTCCGAGGCCGCGACCTGGCAGTCCGACCAGGCCTCGTCGTACGCCGGGTCGTCGGTCTCGAAGTCGAAGGTGACGGGTCCGGTCATCTCGACCACGGCGACGACCTCACCACCGTGCGGCTGCGCGCAGTCGACCGTCCGGGCGTCGACGAGGTCGTAGTCGTACGGGACCCGCACGAGGCAGTCGCCCGGCACGAGCGCGTCGGTGAGCTCGTAGGAGGGCAGCGAGTCGTCGTACATGCCCTCCTCGAACCCCTGCTCGAAGCTCTCCGCGAGGCTGCCCGTGCCGTCGGGGTCGGTCGTGAAGCCGTAGACCATGAGCGCGACGAGCGCGCCGAGCCACAGCGTCATCAGGGCGCCGACCCAGATGCCCGCGACGGCGAGGCCGCGACCGCGGTGACCCGTGCGCCGGATGCGGCGCAGCGCCGCGATGCCGAGCCCGATGCCGACCGGCCCGGTGACCCCGCCGAGGAAGACCCCCGCGCCGCTCGTGGAGATCGCGGCGATCGCGAGCCCGTCGACCGGCGGCTCGGGCGGTCCCCACGTGCCGGGCGGCGGGTAGCCGTACCCGGGCTGCGGGTAGCCGGGCTGGGCGTACCCGGGCTGCTGGCCGGGCTGGGCGTAGCCGTACGGGGCGGGCTGGCCGTAACCCTGCTGCGGCTGACCGTACGCGGCGGCGGGCGCGGCACCGTACGCGCCCGCAGGGGCCTGGTCGTACGGGTTCGACGGCGTCGCGCCGTACACGCGCGACGGCGTCGCGCCGTACCCGCCGGACGAGGCCTGGTCGTACGGGGCCTGGTCGTACGGGTTCGACGGCGTGGCGCCCCACGCGGGTGCCGGCGCGGAGCCGTAGGGCGTGGCGGGCGGCGTCGGGGCCGCGCCGTACGGTGCTGTCGGGCCGGCGGGTGCGCCACCGTCCGCGGACGTCCCGGGCTTGCTCAGCGAGACCGCCTCGTAGCCGCTCGGCGGGGGAGCGACGGGGTAGCCCGAGCCGGGGACCGGGCCGGCGGCGGGCGTGCTCCGGTCCGGGCCCGGGGCGGCGAACGGGTTGTGCGGTTCGGGGTCCGACGGGGGCCACCCGGGCGTCGTGCTCATGGCGACGAACCTAGTGCGTGCGCGGGTGCTGCCGAGCCCGTGCGCCGGGTGATGCTCGTCCGCGCGAGGGTGGATCGGAGCGGGCCGGACGGCTCCCCGCGGGCGCCGTCAGTCCGCCAGGTCGACGATCACGGGCACGTGGTCCGACGCCCCCTTGCCCTTGCGCTCCTCGCGGTCGATCGTCACGCCCGTGACGCGCGCCGCGAGGGCGGGGGAGGCGTAGGTCAGGTCGATCCGCATGCCCTCGTTGCGCGGGAACCGGAGCTGCTTGTAGTCCCAGTACGTGTACGCACGCTCCGGGGTGTGCGGCCGCGAGACCTCGGTGTACCCGGCCGCCGCGATCGCCGCGAACGCCTCGCGCTCCGCGGGGGTCACGTGCGTCGCCCCGGCGAACGCCGCGATGTCCCAGACGTCGGTGTCGAGCGGCGCGATGTTCCAGTCGCCGACGAGCGCGACCTGCGCCGTGGGGTCGCCCCCCGCCGCCGGGTCGAGCCAGGCACCTGCCGCCACGCGCAGGCGCTCGAGCCACTCGAGCTTGTAGACGTAGTGCGGGTCGCCGACCGCCCGGCCGTTCGGGACGTACAGGCTCCACACGCGCACGCCGCCGCACGTCGCGCCGAGCGCCCGGGCCTCGGTGACGGGCTCCGTGCCGAACCCGGGCTGCCCCGCGAACGCGCGCTCGACGTCCTGCGTGCCCACCCGGGAGAGGATCGCCACCCCGTTCCACTGGCTGTACCCGCTCGTGGTCACCTCGTAGCCCGACGCCTCGAACATCGCGTACGGGAACTGCTCGTCCCTGCACTTGGTCTCCTGGATCGCGAGGACGTCCGTGCCGCTCCGCTCCAGGAACGCGAGCACGCGCTCGGCGCGGGCCCGGATCGAGTTGACGTTCCACGTGGCGAGTCGCATGCGGGCCAGGCTAACGACCGTCGCGCGACCGGCCCGCGACCGTTGCGCGACCGGCGCGCGACCGGCCCGCGACCGGCCCGCGACCGGCGCGCGACCGGCTCGGACGGCTCCGGACGGGCTCCCGCATCGTCTGACAAGGGCGTCCACCGGTCCGTAAGGTGTCGGCCATGGGTACCGCGATGATCACGGGTGCGAGCGCCGGCCTCGGGCTGGAGTTCGCCTGGCAGCTGGCGACCGCGAAGCACGACGTCGTCCTGGTGGCGCGCGGCACGGAGCGCCTCGAGCGGCTCGCCGCCCAGCTGCACGCCGCCGCGGGGGTGCACGCCGAGGTGCTCACCGCCGACCTGGCGGACCGCGCCGACGTCGAGCGGGTCGCCGAGCGGCTGCGCTCCGACGAGCGTCCGGTCGGCCTCCTCGTGAACAACGCCGGCCTCGGCCTGCGCAAGCGGTTCCTCGACGGCGAGCTCGAGGACGAGGAGCGCTCGCTCGAGCTCATGGTCCGGACCGTCCTGGTCCTCTCGCACGCGGCCGCCGAGTCGATGACCCGGCGCGGCCGGGGGGCGATCCTCAACGTGTCGTCCCTCGCGGCGCTCCTCGCGTCGGGCACCTACTCCGCGCACAAGGCGTGGGTCCGCACGTTCACCGAGAGCCTCGCGGTGGAGCTCCGCGAGACGGGCGTGACGGCCACGGTGCTGCAGCCCGGGTTCGTGCACACCGAGTTCCACGAGCGCGCCGGCATCGACATGACGGCGCTCCCCGAGGTCGCGTGGCTCAACGCCGACTCCGTCGTCGCGGCCGCGCTCGCGGACGTGCGCCGCGGGGTCGTCATCTCGACCCCCAGCCTGCGGTACCAGGCCGCCGCCGGCGTCGCCCGGCTCCTGCCGCGCTCCGCGGTGCGCGCGCTCGGGAGCTACCGGGCCCGGCTCGTGGCGGCGTCGTCCGACGCCTCCGAGTCGGACCACGGGTTCACCGACTGAGCACCCCCTCCCGCGGGAGGCGCAGCACCGCCATGCTCGGGGCGTGACCGCGCCCATCTACGTCGAGACGCACGTCCGTGCGCCGCTCGACCGGGTGTGGGAGCTCACGCAGGACACCGACCTGCACCCCCGCTGGGACGCCCGGTTCACCCGCATCACGCCCGTCGAGGCGCTCGCGGGCGGCGGCTACCGGTTCCGCTACGAGCTGCGGCTGCCGCTGCACACGCTCGTCGGGACGGGCACGAGCCTCGGTGAGCGGCACCGCCCCGACGGCACGCGGACGTCGGCCCTGCGCTTCACGACGCCCGACCGGCTCTCCCCGCTCGGTCCGGGCCGCGGCTACTGGCGCTACGTGCCGACCGAGGGCGGCGTCACGTTCGTGACCGGGTACGACTACGCGCCGGGCTGGGGACGGCTGCTCGACCGGCTCGTGCTGCGCCGCGTCGTGGGCTGGCTCACCGCGTGGAGCTTCGACCGCCTGCGCATCTGGGCCGAGACGGGCACCGAGCCCGAGCGCTGGCCGCTGAGGTCCGTGCTCGCGGTGTGGCGCCCGGACCGCCCGCGTGCGAGCCGCTGCCTGCGTGCGCCGCACCGGCTCGCCGACGCGCACCGGTCCGCCGCCGGCCCGCACGGGCGCGCGCCCGGCCGACGCGCCACCACCGACCCGGCGCCGTCCGTCATGGACGACGCCCCCGCCACGCTCGACCAGCTGGAGGCGCCGTGACGTCCGTGTTCGCCCAGGCCCTCGGTGCGGACTTCGCCCGCCTGCACCCCATGCTCCAGAAGCGCTTCGGCGTGGGGCTCGACGCGGGGTACGCGTGCGTCGGGACGGGCGTGATGCACGAGATCCGGCGCGGTCCGTGGTGGACGCTGCCGTTCCTCTACCTCGGCGCGGTCCGCAACATCCTGCTGCCGGACGTCGGCCGCGAGGTGCCGTTCACCATCTCGAACTTCCCGTACCGGGACCCGCACGGGCGCGAGACGGTGACGTTCGTCCGCGAGTACCTGCTGCGGGGTCGGACCCGGCGGTTCGACGCGACCATGGTGCTGCACGAGGGCCGGGTCGTCGACTACCTCGGCACGCACCAGCACCTCGCCGTCGACCTCGACCTCCAGGTGCAGGACGACGGCTCGCTGCGCCTGACGACGCACGGCCAGCGGTTCTACGAGGGTCCGGTCGGCTTCCGCTTCCCGCTGCTGCTCAGCGGCGAGGCGCGCCTGCACGAGTGGTTCGACGACGACGCGCAGGAGTTCCGCGTCGACCTGCAGGTCCGCAACCGGCTGCTCGGGTTCCTGTTCGGGTACCGCGGGTCGTTCACGTGCGCCTTCCCGGACGCCGACGACGCACCCGAGCGCCTGCGCCCCGTCCGGCACGAGCTGCGCACCTGAGCCCTGCCAGGACGCCACTCGCCTGCGGCGACCCGCGGGCACGCAGCCGCGCGGCGCCGGCCCCCGGGCCCGCACGGGAACCGGCGGCCGTGGGCCCGGGCCCGCACCGGAGCCGGCGGCCGTCGGCGCGGGCACCTCGGCGCCGGTGGGGCCGTGCTGGGTAGCCTGGCGGCTGTGACCTCCCCGACCGGCCCCGAGGGCCTCACCCTGTCCCCGACGCCGCGCGAGCAGCTGCGCGACCTCATCTCCGAGATCGCGGTCGTGCGCGGCCGCGTCACGCTCTCGTCGGGCCGCGAGGCCGACTACTACGTGGACCTGCGCCGGATCACGCTGCACCACCGGGCGTCCCCGCTCGTCGGGCACCTGCTGCTCGACCGCCTCGAGGAGGTCGGCCTCGGGACCGCCGAGGTCGACGCCGTGGGCGGGCTCACGCTCGGCGCGGACCCGGTCGCGACCGCGCTGCTGCACGCGGCGGCGTCGCGCGGCCTCGACCTCGACGCGTTCGTGGTCCGCAAGGAGGGCAAGGCGCACGGCCTGCAGCGGCGCATCGAGGGCCCGGACGTCGCGGGCCGGCGCGTCGTGGTCGTCGAGGACACGTCGACGACCGGGGGCTCGGCGATCACCGCCGTCGAGGCCGCGCGCGAGGCGGGCGCCGAGGTCCTGGGCGTCGCCGTCATCGTCGACCGCGGCACGGGCGCGCAGCAGGCCATCGAGGCGCTCGGCGTCCCGTACCACTACCTCTTCGACCTGACGGACCTCGGCCTGGCCTGAGCCCGGGTCCCTACGCCGCCGGCGCCGCACCCCCGAGGTCCGCAGGGGTCCGGCGCCGGTCGCGAGTGCGGGGTCAGCCCTGGCCGGGGAAGACCGCCCACACGTGCTTGGTCGCCTCGGCGGTGTACCACCCGACGTCGACCGAGAGCCGCCGCGCGATCTGCAGCCCGAAGCCGCCGTTCCCGGGGATGCGCGCGCCCGCGACGTAGGGCGTCGTGTTGAGGTCGTGGTCCGCGACGTCGAGCAGGTAGCGCGTGCCGTCGCGCATGAGCCGGACGATCGTCGGCGGCTTGCCGTGCTCGAGCGCGTTGGTGGCGAGCTCGGAGGCCACGAGCACCATGTGGTGCGCGACCGGGCCGAGCTCGTCCTGCGGCACGGCGCCGTCCGCGGTGACCTCACGGAGGATCTCCGCGCGCAGCTCCGTGAGCTGGCGTGCCGAGTCGAGCGTCCACGTCCGGACGAGCGAGAAGCTCGCGGGTGGGTCGGAGCTCTGCAGCCCGTCGTCGGACTCGGTGTCCTGCTCCGGTCCTGGGGCGGTCGTCCTGGGGTCGGCCACGGTGCTCCTCGAGTAGGTGCGCGCAGCTTGCCCTACGCACCCCGCGACCGTAGGCCCACGGCGGGGTCGAGGCGAGCGGACGCCGCGTCCACGGACGCACTTCGCCCGTCGTCACACGCGCGCGACGAGGTCCGCGATCGAGTCGAGCACGTGGCTGGGCCGGAACGGGAACTTCGCGATGTCCTCGCGGCGGGTCGAGCCGGTCAGGACGAGGAAGGTCTGGAGGCCCGCCTCGATGCCCGCGACGACGTCGGTGTCCATCCGGTCGCCGATCATCGCGGTCGTCTCCGAGTGCGCGTCGATGCGGTTGAGCGCCGAGCGGAACATCATCGGGTTGGGCTTGCCGACGAAGTACGGCTTGCGCCCGGTCGCGGCGGTGATCATCGCGGCGACCGCGCCCGTCGCCGGGAGGTCGCCCTCCGCGCTGGGCCCGGTCACGTCGGGGTTCGTCGCGATGAAGCGCGCGCCGCCCTTGATGAGCCGGATCGCGCGCGTGATGGCGTCGAACGAGTACGTGCGGGTCTCGCCGAGCACGACGTAGTCCGGGTCGGTGTCCGTGAGCGTGTAGCCGACGTCGCGCAGCGCGCCCGTCATGCCGTCCTCGCCGATCACGTAGGCGCTGCCGTCCGGGAGCTGGTCGAGCAGGAACTGCGCGGTCGCGAGCGCCGACGTCCAGATCGCCTCGGTGGGCACCACGATCCCGGCGGCGGCGAGCCGGGCCTGCAGGTCGCCGGGAGTGAACATCGAGTTGTTGGTCAGGATCAGGAAGGGCCGGCCGGCGTCGCGCAGCGCACGCACGAAGTCGGCCGCACCCGGCAGCGCGTCGCCCTCGTGGACCAGGACGCCGTCCATGTCGGTGAGCCAGCTCTGGATGGTGCGGGTCATCACGGTCCCCCTCGGGTCGTGCTGGTCGACGCGCGGGCCTGCGCGCGGTCCGCGCCGCGGGTCACTCCCCGGCGATGTCCTCGCGGGCCACGCGGGCGCGCTCCTCGGGCTCGTCGTACCGCTCGTCGCGCTTCTTGCTGCGGGCGCGCAGCAGCTCGACGACGATCGGGACGACGGAGATGCCGACGATCGCGATGAGGATGAGCTCGATGTTGTCCTTGACGAACGTGACGTTGCCCAGGAAGTAGCCGAGCACCGTGACCCCGACGCCCCACAGGAGCGCGCCGACGACGTTGTACGAGACGAAGGTGCGGTACTTCATGTTGCCGACGCCGGCTGCCACGGGCGCGTAGGTCCGGACGAACGGCACGAAGCGCGCGACGATGATCGTGCGGCCGCCGTACTTGTCGAAGTAGGCGTACGTCTGGTCGATGTACGACTGCTTGAAGAAGCGCGAGTCGGGCTTGCTGAAGATCTTGGGGCCGGCCTTGCGGCCGATGAAGAACGCGACCTGGTCGCCGACGAACGCCGCGGCGAACAGCGCGAGGCACAAGGCCCACAGCGGCACCGAGATCTCGTCCTGCGCCACGAGCATGCCCGCGGTGAACAGCAGCGAGTCGCCGGGCAGGAACGGGAACAGCAGCCCCGTCTCGATGAACACCACCACGACGACGCCGATGAGCGCGTAGGCGCCGAAGGACCGGATCAGGTGGTCGGCGTCGAGGAAGTCCGGGCCGATGGCCGGCACGGCACCGCCGGCGGACACAGCGGCGGACACGGTCGCGTCGAGGGCAGCGAGGAGCACGTGCTCCAGGGTACGGGGCGGAGGTGGAGCCGGGTGGCGGGTCCGGTGACGAGGACGTGCGCAGTCCGGCCGCGACGGGGGGGATTGCGCTTTCCCACAGCGCGTGGAACGGTGAGCGGCAGCGCCGACGCCGACGTGCGGACCCCGCCGCACGCGTCGTCGCGCGCGCTCCGGACGAGACAAGGGAGTCTCCGCATGCACCTCGACGCACCGTCCCGACCTCGACGCGGCGCCCGCCTCGCGGCCGTCGTCGCCGCAGGGACCGTCGCCCTCTCGACCCTCGCCGTCGCCCCGGCCCACGCAGCCGGCGCCGGCACCGACCACCGCCCGCCCCACCGGGACGGCCGCGACCTCGGCCGCGAGGTGCTCGGGGCCCGCGACGGCTGGGCCGCGGCCAACGGCGGCACGACGGGCGGCTCCACCGCCGACGCCGCGCACGTCTTCACCGTCCGCACCTGGGCCGAGCTCCGCGCCGCGCTCGGCGGCACGGGCGCCCGCACCGACACGACGCCCCGGATCGTCTACGTGGAGGGCGAGATCGACGCCTTCGACGCGGGCGAGGGCCGGCGCCTGACCTGCGAGGACTTCGCGAGCCAGGTCCCCGTCGGCGGCGACCCCGCGGTGACGTTCTCGATGGACGACTACATCGCGGCCTACGACCCCGCCGTGTGGGGCACCGCGGACCCGGCCGGCCCGCTCGAGGACGCCCGCGTCGCCGCGGCCGCGCTGCAGGCCAAGCAGACGCAGCAGCACGTCGGCTCGAACGTCACGATCGTCGGGCTCGGCGACGCGCGGATCGTCGGGGCGAACATCCGGGTCCGGGACTCGCGCAACGTCATCCTGCGCAACCTCACGTTCTCCGACGCGTACGACTGCTTCCCGCAGTGGGACCCGACGGACGGCGAGACCGGCAACTGGAACTCGGCCTACGACAACGTCTCGGTGTGGACGTCGACGAACGTGTGGGTCGCGAACAGCACCTTCGACGACGGCGACCACCCGCACGAGTCGCTGCCCGAGGTGTTCGGCCGGCCCTTCGAGGTGCACGACGGCCTGCTCGACATCACGCACTCGTCGAACTACGTGACCGTCTCCTACAACCGGTTCCTCAACCACGACAAGACGATGCTCATCGGCTCGTCGAACAACCGGCCCGCGGACGTCGGCACGCTCAAGGTCACGATCCACCACAACCTGTGGGAGGGCGTCGGCCAGCGCGCCCCGCGCGTGCGCTACGGGCAGGTGCACGTCTACAACAACCTGTACGTGCAGGCCGAGGACGACGACGACCTGTTCCAGTACTACTGGGGCCCCGGCACCGAGTCCTCGCTCTACGTCGAGAACAACGCGTTCAAGCTGCAGAAGGGCACGCCGGCCTCGGCGATCCTGACGAACTGGGGCGCCACCCGGTTCACCGAGAAGGGCACGTGGGTCAACGGCCGGCCGGTCAGCGTGCTCGACGCGTTCGTCGCCGCGGGCGGCACGCCGTTCGGCTCCGACGCCGGGTGGACGCCCACGTACGTCGAGCGCGTCGACCCGACGAACCGGGTCGCGAGCATCGTCCGCAAGGAGGCCGGCGCGGACCGGTACTTCGAGAAGCGGTCCTGACCGGCGCACCACCGGGCACCGCGCCCGGCGCCTCTCCCTCGGGGGACGGCGCCGGGCGCGTGTGCGTCCGCCCACCCCGTGACGCCCACCGACCGCCGGTGGCGTCGCCGAGGATGGTGCCGTGACGACCGGCCCGCACGACCCGACCCGCTCGCCCGCGCACCGGGCACCCGACACCGGGCCCGCCGCCCAGCCCGACGGCGCGCCGGACCCGGCGCCGCAGGACGGCGTCGGCGTCGGCCCGTGGCCCGGGGGGCCCGACGCGTGGCCCGACCTCGCCGGGCCCGACGGCCGCCCGCGCTACGACCCCGAGCTGCTCGCGCACGGCGACCGGCGCAACGTCGTCGACCGCTACCGGTACTGGACCCTCGAGGCGGTCGTCGCGGACCTCGACACGCGCCGCCACCCGTTCCACGTGGCCGTGGAGAACTGGGCCCACGACCTCAACATCGGCTCGGTCGTGCGCACCGCGAACGCGTTCGCGGCGGCCGAGGTGCACATCGTCGGCCGGCGCCGCTGGAACCGCCGCGGCGCGATGGTGACCGACCGCTACCAGCACGTGCGCCACCACCCGACGGTCGACGACCTCCTGGCGTGGGCCGCGACCGCGGGGCCGGACGGCGGTGGGCTGCCCGTGCTCGGGGTCGACAACCTCCCCGGCTCCGTCCCGCTCGAGGGCTACCCGCTGCCGCGCGCGTGCGTGCTGGTCTTCGGGCAGGAGTCCGTCGGCCTCTCCGACGCCGCGCGGGCCGGCGTGCGGGACGTGCTGCACATCGCCCAGTTCGGCTCGACGCGGTCCATCAACGCGGGCGCCGCGGCCGCGATCGCGATGCACGCGTGGGTCGCGCAGCACGCCGGCCCGCCCCCGGACGCCGCGTCCGCTGGGTAGGACGTCCCGGCGCTGCCGGTAGGAGGACGTGCCAGACTCGGGGGGAAGCACACCCCTCTACACGCAGGAGATGCCCGCGATGCCCATCGCTACCCCCGAGGTGTACAACGAGCTGATCGACCGGGCGAAGGCCGGCAAGTTCGCGTACCCGGCCGTCAACGTCACGTCGTCCTCGACGCTCACCGCGGCCCTCCAGGGCTTCGCGGACGCCGAGAGCGACGGGATCATCCAGGTGTCCGTCGGTGGCGCGGAGTACGCGTCCGGCGCGACGATCAAGGACCGCATCGCCGGTTCGCTGGCCCTCGCCGCGTACGCGCACGAGGTCGCCAAGAACTACCCGATCACGGTCGCGCTGCACACCGACCACTGCGCCAAGCAGAACCTCGACTCGTGGGTCCGCCCGCTCCTGGCCCTCGAGGCCGAGCAGGTCAAGGCCGGCAAGCTCCCCACGTTCCAGTCGCACATGTGGGACGGCTCGTCCGTGCCGCTCGACGAGAACCTGGTCATCGCCGAGGAGCTCCTCGAGCTCTCGCAGGCGGCCCGCACGATCCTCGAGATCGAGGTCGGCGTCGTCGGTGGCGAGGAGGACGGCCACACGGCCGAGATCAACGACAAGCTGTACACGACCGTCGAGGACGGCCTGGCCACGGTCAAGGCGCTCGGCTCGGGCGAGAAGGGCCGCTACCTGACGGCCCTCACGTTCGGCAACGTGCACGGCGTCTACAAGCCGGGTGCCGTCAAGCTGCGCCCGTCGATCCTCGCGGAGATCCAGAAGGCCGTCGGCGACGCCATCGGCAAGGAGAACCCGTTCGACCTCGTCTTCCACGGCGGCTCCGGCTCGACCGAGGCCGAGATCGCGGAGGCCGTCGACAACGGCGTCATCAAGATGAACATCGACACCGACACGCAGTACGCGTACACGCGTCCCGTCGCCGGTCACATGTTCGCCAACTACGACGGCGTCCTGAAGATCGACGGCGAGGTCGGCAACAAGAAGATGTACGACCCCCGCGTGTGGGGCAAGGCCGCCGAGGCCGGTCTCGCGGCGCGTCTCGTCGAGGCGGCGCAGCAGCTCCGCTCGGCGGGCCACAAGCTCTGAGCCTCGCGCCCAGCAGCCTGAGCACGACCTGACGGACCGGGGCCCGGGACCGACGCGCACCGCGTCGGTCCCGGGCCCTCGTCGTGCCTGCGCGCCGGGGTGTCCCGTCGGGCTCCGCGCGGGCGGACCCGGCGCGGCGTCCGGCCGCGGACGTCCGGCCGCGGACGTGCAGGAGCCCGGCCGCGCGCGGGCGACCGGGCCTCCGGCGTGCTGGGTCTGCGGCGGGTCAGGCCGTGGTGTCGGGGGAGGTGCCGCCGGTGTCGGGCACCGCCTCGAACGCCGTCGTGGAGTCGTCCTCGACGACCTCGAGCAGCTCACCGATGCGGGTGACCTCGAGCAGGAACCGCACGGTCGGCGGCACCCGGAGCAGCTGCACGGGGTGCTGGCTGCGGATCGCGAGGCGCGCGAGGAACGCGACGCCCGACGAGTCCATGAACGTCACGTGGTGCGTGTCCACCTCGATCGGCAGGCCGACCTCCTCGGCCTCCGTGGTGGCCTCCTGGAGGTCCGGGCCGAGGTCGGCGTCGACCTCGCCGGAGAGCACGATGCGCGTGCGGTCCGCCCCCAGGATCACGTGCACCGCGCCGGGCTCGCCGTTGACCGACGTGCTGCCCTGCAGCGGCGCGGTGGCTCGGTCGGAACCACCCGCGGCGTGCAGGTCCTCAGCGGGCTCGTCCGGCCCCGGGCTGTTACCGTCGCGCACGATGCTCCTTCCCGGGTGAGGTCAGCCCTCGGGCCCCGAATCACGCAGAGCCCGCGGCAGATCGCGGGGTACGTTCGGCACGCTAGACGATCGGAGGTGGTCGTGGTCAACTCCGGGACCACACAATCTCCACACGTGCCCCTGCACGAGCTGCCCGCGGCGGCGCTCTCGGCGGTCGACGTTCCGGTCTTCATCACCGCCGACGACGGTGGCTCGTGGCCGATCGTCTGGGTCAACGAGTCGTTCGTCCGCACGACCGGTTTCACCGCGTCGCAGGTCATGGGCCGTGAACCGGGGATGCTCCGGTCGAGCACGACCGACGAGCAGGTCGTCGAGCAGCTGCGGACGTCGATGCGCGCGGGTGTCGGGCGCACCGAGGTGCTGCGCGCCGAGGCCGCCGACGGTTCACCCTTCTGGGCACGCGTGTCGGTCTCGCCGCTGCGGGACGGCGACACCGTGACGCACTGGGTCGTCGTGCTGGTGGACGTGACCGAGCTCATGGACCGCGACGTCGAGCATGCGTCCCTCGTCGCGTCCGAGCGCCGCGAGCGCACGTCGCTCGCGCTGGTCTCGCAGGTCTCGGACCTGCTGATGGACATCGACGACCCGCACACGCTCCGCGAGATCGCCCGGCTCCTCGAGCGCGGGCTCGTGCGCTGGGCAGGCTTCTACCTCAACGACGACGGCCTCCGGGCGGTCGAGGGCGTCGACGCGCACTCGGCGCCGAGCGGGCGCGGGAACCGCCACGGCAACGTGCCGCCCGACCAGGTCGAGACCGAGGCCGACGCCGACCCGGTGCAGCAGCTGCTCGACGGGGAGGGCGACGGTCCCTACGAGCTCGCGCTGCGCACCGACCGGCCCGCGACGAGCGCGTCCGGCTGGCTCGCACGCCGGCTCGGCGCCGGCGCGCGGGAGGCCCGCGACCGGCTGCCCGACGACGTCGAGAGCGTGGTGCTGCTGCCCGTGCCCGGCCGCCGGCGCATCCTCGGCCTGCTCGCGGTCGTCCCGCGCACCGGCACGGGCGTCGACGTGCTCGACGAGGCGACGCTCACCGTGCTCAGCCTGACCGTGCGCCGGGTCGGCCTCGCGGTGGACAACGTGCGCCTCTACGCGCGCGAGCACCGCCTCGCGGAGACGCTGCAGCGCGCGATGCTCCCCGAGCAGGCCGAGGTCGACGGCCTCGACGTGTGGACCTACTACGCGCCCAACTCGGAGCACGCGCAGGTCGGCGGCGACTGGTACGACGTCCTCCAGATCGCCCCGGACGTCGTCGGCGTCGTCATCGGGGACGTCGTCGGGCACGACGTCGAGGCCGCCGCGGCGATGGGCCAGCTCCGCTCCGTGGTGCGCTCCTACCTCTTCGAGCAGGCCGAGCCGGGCGCGGTCCTCTCGCGCGTCGACCAGCTCGTCGCCGGGATGCGCGTGCCGCGGCCCGCGGGGCTCGTGCTCACCACGATGCGCCGGCGGGAGGGCGGCGGCTGGCGGGTCGACTACTCACGGGCCGGGCACCTGCCCGTGCTGCACGTGCGCGCCGGCGAGGTGACGCGGCTGTCCGGCGCGGGCGGGCCGCTCATCGGCTTCGGGCGGTCGCCGCGCGAGAGCGCCGGGACGGACGTGCGGGCCGGCGACTTCCTCGTGTTCTACACCGACGGGCTCATCGAGCGGCGGGACCGGTCGCTGCGCCAGGGCGTCGAGTCCCTCACCGAGATCGCCGCCGGCGTCACCGCTCTCGACGCGGCCGGGATCGGCGAGGAGGTGCTCTCGAAGCTCGCGGACAGCCCCGAGGACGACGTCGCCGTCGTCGTCGTGCGCGTCCCCGGGCCCGACGACGAGACGAGGCGCTCGGGCAGCCCGCGCGTGCGGCGCTGGGTGCTGCCGGGGGAGGCCGCGTCGATCGGGCGTGCCCGGCACGCGGTGCTGCGGACGGCGCGCGCGTGGGACCTCGCGGGCGTCGGGCACGCCGAGCTCGTGGTCTCGGAGCTCGTCGCGAACGCCGTGCTGCACGGCTGGGGGCAGGTCCAGCTGCGCCTCTACGACACCGGCGACGGGCTGCGCATCGAGGTCGAGGACTCCAACCCGACGCCGCCCGTGACGACCGACGGGCACCCGGGGCGCATCGGGGGGTTCGGGATGCAGATCGTGGAGCGGCTCGCCGACTGGGGCTGGCGGCCGGCGCGCGGTGGCAAGCTCGTCTGGGCGAAGGTCCGGGACTCGCGGCGCTGACGGGTGGGCCGGCGGGTGACCCCGGCGTGGCCCTGGACGGCGGACCGGGCGCTGCCCGACCGCAGGACCCCGCGCGCGTCGGCCCCGGGACGACGACGGACCCGCCGCGGCGTGCGACGGGTCCGGACGAGCGGGTGGTGCGAGGGTCAGGCCGAGGGCGTCGAGCCCGTGCCGGCCGGACGCTGGAAGCCCGACTCCTGCTTGGTGTGCGTGCACGTGTCCTCGACGCGGAACAGGTCGAGCGCGCCGCAGACCTCGAGCACGAAGAGGTCGCGCGCGTCGGCCCCGCGCAGGACGGTCGCGCCGCCCCGGCTGCGGGACGAGTCGGCGAGCGTGATGAGGAACGCCGCGCCGGTCGAGTCCATGAACGTCACGCCGCACATGTCGATGACGAGCAGCTGGCGGCGCAGGCCCACGACGCGCGCCGCGATCTCGGGGAACCGGTCGCGCTCGGCGAGGTCGAGGTCCCCGTCGATCACGAGCGTGGTCGAGGTGGGGGAGCTCGAGATCTCGATCATGGCCATCCCGGGAGAAGGGTCGGTGGGCATGCTGACTGTAACCACCGTCCAGGTGGCCCGCATTCCCTGGCCCCCGGCGCCGGTCGCGCCCGTGCCGCCGGTCGTCGGCCTGCGAGACTGGCCCGATGAGCCATCAGAACCTCCTCGGGCCCGAGCCGACCCTCCTGCCGACCGACGGCGCGGACGCCGACGCCCGCGGGGCCCTGCAGTCGGGCGCCGACCTGCGCGAGGCCGCACGGCGGTACCCCGCGTCGTCGTACGCGTGGGCGCTGCTCGCCGAGCAGGCGCTGTCCGAGACGGGCGACCCCGTCGCGGCGTACGCCTTCGCGCGGACCGGCTACCACCGCGGGCTCGACGCGCTGCGCCGCGCGGGCTGGCGCGGCCAGGGCCCGGTGCCCGCCGACCACGAGCCGAACCAGGGCTTCCTGCGGGCGCTGCTCGCGCTGCACGAGGCGGCGGAGGCCATCGGCGAGGACGACGAGGCGGAGCGCTGCGCGCAGTTCCTCCTCGACTCGGGGACGTCGGCCGACGAGGTGTCCGGGCTGCGCTGAGCCGGCAACCGGTCCGGGCACCGGCGCCGGGGCTGCCGTCCGCGGCGTCGGCCCGTGGCGTGCGGCCAGCGGCGTCCGGCCAGCGGCGTCCGGCCAGCGGCGTCCGGCCCGGCGAGCGTCCATGACCCCGCCTTTACCGGTCCGCTAAACTCCCGGAGGTACTGGGTCACTGCCGCCCGTGCCCCGGGTCCCCGGCCAGCGAGCCGCCTCGCACCGAACCATCGCGGACCGGACCGCTGGCAGCCGTGGAGAGTGGTGATCTGATGCCCGCCGTCGTGGTGCTCGGGGCCCAGTGGGGCGACGAGGGGAAGGGCAAGGCGACCGACCAGCTCGCCTCCCGCATCGACTACGTCGTGAAGTTCAACGGCGGGAACAACGCCGGGCACACGGTCGTGATCGAGGGCGAGAAGTACGCGCTCCACCTCCTGCCCTCCGGCATCCTCTCGCCGGGCGTCGTCCCCGTGATCGGCAACGGCGTCGTGATCGACCTCGAGGTGCTGTTCCACGAGATCGACGCGCTCGAGGCGCGCGGCGTCGACACCGGCAAGCTCCTCGTCTCGTCGGCCGCGCACCTCATCGCCCCGTACAACCGCACGATCGACAAGGTCACGGAGCGGTTCCTCGGCAAGCGCAAGATCGGCACCACCGGTCGCGGCATCGGCCCCACGTACGCGGACAAGATCAACCGCGTCGGCATCCGCGTCCAGGACCTCTTCGACGAGAACATCCTGCGCCAGAAGGTCGAGGGCGCCCTCGACCAGAAGAACCACCTGCTCGTGAAGGTCTACAACCGGCGCGCGATCACGGTCGACGAGGTGCTCGACGAGCTGCTCGCGAACGCCGACCGCCTGCGCCCGCTCGTCGCCGACACCCCCCTCGTGCTCAACCGCGCGCTCGACGAGGGCAAGACGGTCGTGTTCGAGGCCGGTCAGGCGACGATGCTCGACGTCGACCACGGCACCTACCCGTTCGTCACGTCGTCCTCGGCCACGGCCGGCGGCGCGTGCACCGGTTCCGGCGTCGGCCCGACGCGCATCGACCGCGTCGTCGGCGTCATCAAGGCGTACACGACGCGCGTCGGCGAGGGCCCGTTCCCGACCGAGCTGCTCGACGACACCGGCGAGTGGCTGCGCAAGACCGGCGGCGAGTACGGCACCACGACCGGCCGCCCGCGCCGCACCGGCTGGTACGACGCCGTCGTCGCCCGCTACTCCGCGCGCATCAACGGGCTCACGGACCTCGTCGTCACGAAGCTCGACACCCTGACCGGCCTCGAGAAGGTCCCGGTCGCGGTCGCCTACGACGTCGACGGCACCCGCCACGACGAGATGCCGCTCGACCAGAGCGACTTCCATCACGCGAAGCCCGTCTACGAGGAGTTCCCCGGCTGGTGGGAGGACATCTCGCAGTGCCGGTCGTTCGACGACCTTCCCGTGAACGCGCAGCGCTACGTGCTCGCGCTCGAGGAGATGTCCGGCGCACGGATCTCGGCGATCGGCGTCGGGCCCGGACGTGAGGCGGCGATCGTCCGGCACGACCTGCTGGGCTGACCGGGCGACGTCTCCCCGGACGGGTCCGGGGACCTGCGATGATCCGCGCGTGGATCTCGACTCCGTCGCCGGCACCGTGCTCGTCGGCGCCCTGGCGCTCGCCCTCATCGGCTCCCTGACCTACGCGGTCGCGAGCAGCCGCGCCGCGTTCCTGCTGGGCGTCCGCGAGGAGGCCCCCTGGTGGTTCCGGCGTGCCGGCGCCCGGACGCAGGGCCTCGTCGTCGCGTACCTCGGCGCAGCCGTCGCCGTCGGCGCCCTGGCGTCGCTCGGTGTGAACGCGGTGCTCGACGACGCGCGGACCCTCTCGTGGACCGCGGGCTGGGTCAGCGCCGTGCTCCTCGTCGCCGCCACGATGAACCGCTTCGGCCCGCTCGTGGTCAGGGTGGCGTCGGACGGCAGGGCGACCTGGGACGAGCCCGAGGAGGCCGACTTCGTCGAGCCCGACGACGCGCTCGACGACGTGGACGCCCGGGCGGCGCGCGAGGCGGCGCTCACCGGCGACTGGCGTCCCGCGGCCCACCTCCTGGCGGCGACGACCGACCACGACGCGCGGTACCGCCGGGTCAGCGTGCTCGCGAACGCGGCTCTGCGGCGCAGCTCCTGGCTCGATGCGTGGCTGCGCGAGAGCCCGCGCGACCAGCACGCGCTCGCGGTCCGGGCCGAGCTCGCCGTCCGGCGCGCCTGGGAGATCCGTGGCGGGGAGTGGACGCCCAAGAGCCCCGACCGCTTCCTCGATGCGCTCGCCGACGCGGAGGAGTGCGCGCGCGAGGCGATCGCCGTCACGCCGTCCGACCCGAGCCCGCGCGTGTCCCTCCTGACCGCCGCGCGCGGCCAGGAGGTCGACCGGGACGAGTTCGACCGCCGGCTCGCCGGGCTCCTCGCTGTCGCCCCGGACCACCTCGAGGGCCACGAGGCGGCGCTGCAGTACAAGGCCGCGAAGTGGTTCGGGTCCGCGGACGAGATGTTCGCCTTCGCGCGTGAGGCGTCCGCCCGGGCGAGGCCCGGCACGGCGCTCGCGCTGCTGGTGGTCGTCGCGCACGTCGAGCACGTCCTCATGCTGACGAGCCGGTCCCCGAAGCTCGCGAACAAGCACGCGGAGGACCCGTCGACCCGTGCCGAGATCGCGGCGGCGGAGGCACGGTGGCGCGGGCCGGACGGTCCTTCACCGGTGGGCCGCTCGCGGGCCCACAACCTCCTCGCGTTCGCGTGGTGGCTCGCCGAGGACGCCGACGCGGCTCGCGATCACCTCGCGCACACGCGCGAGCACCTGTCCGCGTGGCCGTGGGAGTACGCGGACGAGCCGACGACCGTGCACGCGCAGGTGCAGGCGTGGGCCCGGGCGCGCACGGGCTCGACCGCCGGCAGCGGCGTGCGCGCCGTGGGGAACGGCGCGGCGACGCGCTAACGCCGCGCGGGTGCGTCGGGTGCCCGGTTGCCCGCGGGGGACCCGGTGCGGTCACGTCGTCGGCTCGGTCGAGGCGGCCCGGCAGCCCTCGTGCCCGATGCAGGCCGCGGGCGTGCGCCCGGTGAGGGGTCAGCGGCGCGGGACCATGACGCGCAGCGCCGCCGCGGTGACCTCGACGTGGATCGGTGTGGTGCCGGAGACCTCGCCGTCCACGTCGACCGCCATCGGGCGGTCGGTCGTCACGAGGAACTCGGTCGCGCTCAGGTGGCCCTTGCGCGCGACCGGCTCCCACGGCGTCACGGCCTGACGCGCTGCCGCGCCCGCGGTCGAGAGGCGTGAGCGGCCGCCGAGCGCGTACGCTGTGAGCAGGCGGTCCTCGAGGCTGGCGTCGCGCGCGATCGGGGTGCCCGCGTGCATGCGCCCGTTCGCGATGTTCAGCTGGTGCGTCACGACCTCCCACACGACGTCGCCGCTGCGGACCTCCGCGACGAACGGGCGGTGGCGGGCGAGCGACACCGCCGCCGTCGCCGTGTACGCGGTGCGGCCGAGGTGGCGCTTGAGCCGGTGCGGCGTGCGGCCGGCGACGTCCGCCGAGATGCCGATGCTCACGAGGTTCGCGAAGTAGTCGCCGTCGACGCGTCCGAGGTCCACCTGCGCGACCCGCCCACCGGTCACGACGTCGACCGCGGCACGCGGGCTGCGCGGCAGCCCGAGGCTCCGGCTGAAGTTGTTCGTGGTGCCCAGGGGGACGTAGCCCAGGACGGTCTCGCTGTGCGCGAGGTGGTCGACGACGCTCGCGATCGTCCCGTCACCGCTGCCGACGACGAGCATCGAGGGCCCGCCCGCGAGGAGCTCCGGGAGCAGCACCGGCAGCTCCGCGGCGGGGTCCGTGACGAGGTGCGCGGCGGTGAGGTCGACGCCCTGGGCGGTCAGCAGGTCGCGGAGCCGGGGGAACGCCTCGGCGCCGCGGCGGGACCGGCCGTTGACGAGCAGGACCGCGTCGCGCGCGGGGAGCTCGGGGCGGGCGTGCGCGATCGCGTGCGACGGGGTCGGGACCGACCGGTCGGAGGTGGGGGTCACGGGGGCATGTCTACCCACACCGGGCAGGCGGGCGCCAGGAGCGGGTGGGACGTGCGCCGAGACGGGTGACGGCGCCGCGAGCGGTGGGGGCGTCAGGCCGGCCCGAGCAGCGCGGCCTCGATCTCCTCGGGCAGCCCGTGCCGGGCGCGGTCGGGTCGCTGCGCGGGGGTGCCGTCCGCGGTGAGCCACCGCCACGTGTCGGCCACGGTCTCCTCGACGGGGCGGCACGCCAGCCCTGTCGCGGCCGCACGGGAGGCGTCGCCCTCGAAGAACCCGGCGAACTCGCCGACCTCGGGGACCCAGCACGGCAGCTGCGTCCACGGCTGGGCGCCCGCGGCGTCGAGCGCCGCCTCGTCGACCCACACGAGCTCGGCGTCCGCGCCGGTCGCGGCGACGCAGGCCTCGAGCAGCGACCGGGTCGTCGCGTGCCCGGACCTGCTCGTGACGTCGACCGCGCCGCCAAGCCCCTGCTCGAGCCCGGACAGCAGCCAGCGGGCGGCGTCCCGCGCGTCGACGTACTGCAGCGGCCGGTCGGGGCGGCCCGGCGCGACGACCCGCCCGCCGCGCGCGATGCGGGTCAGCCACCACGGGAGGCGCCCGATGTCCTCGTGCGGCCCGAGCAGCAGCCCGGCGCGGGCGAGCAGGGCCTGAGGGTGCGCGGCGAGGACCCCGAGCTCCGCGCCGCGCTTGAGCGCCGGGTACTCGCCGTCCTCGGCGCGGGGGTCGCCGTCGACGACCGTCGACGTCTCATCGACGTGCCTGCCCCACGCGTAGACCGAGATGCTCGACACGTAGCCGTAGGCGCCGGTGCGCCCGGACAGCAGCGCCGCGGCGTCCGAGACGACCCGCGGGGAGCCCGACCAGGTGTCGACGACCAGGTCCCACGTGCCGCCGTCGAGCGCGCGCTCCACCTCGGCGGTCGAGGTGCGGTCCGCGACGAGCGTGCGGGCTCCCGCGGGCGGGTTGCCGGTCACCCCGCGGTGCAGCGTCGTGACGTCCCAGCCGCGGTCGAGGGCGTCGGCGACGACCGCACGGCCCAGGAACCGGGTACCGCCGAGCACGAGGAGTCTCATGCGGCGAGCCTGCCAGCGGGTGGGTCAGCCCGGACAGCCGCGTACGCGGGCAGCAGAACGTGCCGCCGCACCGCCCCGGCCGCACGCGACGGCCAGGAGCTCGCAACCGCACCACCGCGGGTGTCCGCGGCGGCCGGGCCCGTCAGCGCGCGGCGGCCCGCTGGTACTGGCGGACCGTCAGCGGCACGAAGACGACCAGCAGCACGACGCCCCACAGGAGCGTGTAGAGCACGGGGTTCTGCAGCGGCCACGCCGTCGGCTCCGGGGTGCCCGGCGGGATGTTGCCGAACAGCTCGCGCGCCGCCTGCGTCACGCTCGACACCGGGTTCCACTCGGCGAACGTCTGCAGCACGGGCGGCAGGTTGTCCGACGGCACGAACGTGTTCGCGATGAACGTCAGCGGGAAGATCACGATGAACGTCGCGTTGTTGAACACCTCGGGCGTGCGCACGAGCAGGCCGACGTACGCCATGAGCCAGCTGATGCAGTACGCGAAGAACAGCAGCAGCGCGTAGCCGAGCGCCGCCTCGCCGACCGAGGTCGTGATGCGCCACCCGACGACGAGCCCGGTGAGCGTCATGATCAGCACGGTCAGGACGTTGTTGACGACGTCGGCGGTCGTGCGACCCACGAGCACCGCGGACGGGGCCATCGGCAGCGAGCGGAAGCGGTCGATGATGCCGGTCTTGAGGTCCTGCGCCATGCCGGAGCCGGTGATCGTGGCGCCGAAGATCATGGTCTGCGCGAAGATCCCGGCGATGAGGAACTGCCGGTAGAGGTCCGGGTCGACCTCGGGCGTCCCCGGCAGCGCGATCGAGCCGCCGAACACGTACGCGAACAGCAGCACGAACATGATCGGCGAGATGATCGACCCGACGAGCAGGTCGGGGACGCGCTTGATCTTGATGAGGTTGCGGCGCGTGACGGTCCAGCCGTCTCCGAGCGCCTGTGCCAGACCGGTCACGCGCGGGCCTCCTCGGTGGGTCGGTCCTCGGCCTCGTGCCCGGTGAGCCGCAGGAACACGTCGTCGAGCGTCGGCCGGCGGATCCCCGCGTCGAGCACCTCGACGCCCGCGTCGTCGAGCGCGCGGAGGGCGCCGACGAGGGCGCTCGACCCGCCGTCGACCGGGGCCGTGACCGTCCGGGTGTGCTCCTCGACGACCGGGGCGCCGGCCGCGACGGCGCCGAGCGCCTCGCTCGCCCGCGCGAGGTCCTCGGTGCGCGTGACCGTGACGTGCACCCGCTCGCCGCCGACCTGCGCCTTGAGCTCGTCGGACGTGCCCTCGGCGATCACGCGCCCGTGGTCGATCACCGCGATGCGGTCGGCGAGCCGGTCCGCCTCCTCGAGGTACTGCGTCGTGAGCAGCAGCGTCGTGCCGCGGGCGACGAGCTCCGAGATGACGTCCCACATCGCGAGGCGGCTGCGCGGGTCGAGGCCGGTGGTCGGCTCGTCGAGGAACAGCACCTCCGGCTCGGCGACGAGCGCCCCCGCGAGGTCGAGCCGGCGCCGCATGCCGCCCGAGTACGTGCTCACGGGCCGGCGCGCGGCGTCGACGAGGTCGAAGCGCTCGAGCAGCTCGTCGGCCCGCTCGCGCGAGCGCCGGCCACCGAGGTGGTAGAGCCGTCCGACCATGTCGAGGTTCTCGAAGCCGGTGAGGTTCTCGTCGACCGCGGCGTACTGGCCCGAGACGCCGATGCGCGAGCGCAGCGCCTTCGCGTCGCGCACGACGTCGAGCCCGACGACCGTCGCGGTCCCGGCGGTGGGCCGCAGCAGCGTCGTCAGGACGCGGACCGCGGTCGTCTTGCCCGCGCCGTTCGGGCCGAGGAGGCCCAGCACGGTCCCCTCCTCGACGGTCAGGTCCAGGCCGTCGAGCGCCCGGACGGAGCCGTAGGTCTGCACGAGGCCGTGCGCGGTGATGGTCGACACCCGAGCCAGTGTGCTCGGCACCACCCACACGGACCAGGACGAGCCGGACATCGCGCCGGATCGGGCAGCAGGTCGCTGCCGCGCGTATCCGACGGGCGCGTCGGGCGTCCTCCGTGTCCCGGCAGCGAGAGGAGACGAGCACCATGACGCGAGCAGGCGACCCGCGCGACGCGGGCCGGCAACCCCTCACGGTCCGCGACCAGTACGGCAACGTGATCAACAACGTCGACCGCGACCAGATCTACCAGCAGTACGTGCACAACGTGAAGGTGGAGCGGGACGGGTTCCTGCGCGACGTCGCGGCGACCCGCACCAAGGCGCGTGCGCTCGTCGTCGTCGGCTTCGTCGCCTTCCTGGTCGGCTTCGGCGCGTTCGCGTACGGGGTCCTGACGTTCATGGCCGAGGTCGGGAGCCTCGACCTCGACGCGATGCAGGCCTCCGGCCCCGAGGGGCTGGCGCCGTTCGGGCCGCCCGTGCTCGGGATGCCGCTCGGGCTGCTCGGCTGGGCGCTGGCCGCGCTCGGGACGGTCCTCATGGTCGTCGGGGCCGTGCTGCACGTCGTCGCGACGGCCCGGCGGCGGCGCGTCGACCGCGAGCACCCGGTGCCACCGCCCGTCCCGCCGCCGTGGTGGAGCCCGACGTCCGTGCAGGGAGGTGGGCAGCCGTGGTGAACGTGAGGGGTGGCCAGAACGCCACGGTGATCAACAACGTCGACGGCGACCAGCACAACTACGACGCGCGGACGGTCGGCGACGGGACGCAGGCCGCCCTGGGTGCGGTGCGCGACCTGCGCGCGCTGCTCGACGGCCTCGGCCTCGACCCCGCGACGGCGCAGGCCGCCCGCGCGGACGTCGCGGAGATCGAGCAGGCGGCGTCCGCGGGCGACAAGGAGCGTGCCGGGGGGAGCGTCGAGCGGCTCACCGCGAGGCTCGACCGGGCCGGGCGGCTCGCGTCGGCCGGCGCGGCCCTCGTGCCCCCGCTGCGGGTGCTCGGGGGCTGGCTCGGCGGGCTCGGGGCGGGCGTGCTCCAGATGCTGCCCGGCTGACGTGGCCCGGCCGCTCACCGGGGATCGACACGCTCCGCACAGCGCCGCCACAGCCCCGCGTCCGAGGGTCGGAGGCACACCCCGGGACCGGCCCGGGACGCACCGAGGAGCACCCCATGAAGCTGAACCACAGGCTCGCCGCAGCCGGCGTCGCCGGAGCCCTCGCGGTGACCGGCCTGACGGCGGTCGTCGTCGCCCCGCTCGCGTCGGCCGCGAGAGACACCGCCACGGCCGACGCGACCGACGACGCGACGGCCCGCGCCGCAGGCCGCGTCCAGGCGATCGCCGACGCGCTGGCCGGGCTGGTCGGCGACGGCACCCTCACCCAGGCGCAGGCCGACGAGGTCGCGACCACGCTGGCCGGGTCCGACGCGCTGCGCGGCGGCGGGGGCCACGGCGGCGGGCGCGGGCTCGAGCTGACCGCGGCCGCGGAGGCGCTCGGCCTGACGGCCGACGAGCTGCGCACCGCGCTCACCGCCGACGGCGCGACCCTCGCGGGCGTCGCGGAGGCGGAGGGCGTCGAGCTCTCCGCCCTGACCGATGCGCTCGTGGCGGCCGGGACCGAGCGCATCGAGGCCGCGCTCGCCGACGGCCGGATCACGCAGGAGGAGGCGGACGCGGCGATCGCGGCGCTGCCCGCGAAGGTCGCGGAGCGCGTCGAGCAGGAGCTGCCCGCCGGCGGCCCCCGTGGGCACGGCGGCGGTCCGGGC